>JASICF010000641.1 GCA_030044775.1 Candidatus Sulfotelmatobacter sp.
CGGAGGCGGCACGGCTACTTGCGCCTGCTTGGGATGCGAGCAACCGTAGAGCAATGACAGGGTAAGCAGAGCACACCATCCGAACGCCGCATCGCGCACGCGCGTGAATTTGGCCCCGCCTGTGCTCACTTGTGCGCCGTTTTCTGTTGCTCCATGTAGTCCGCCAGTTCGGTCAGTCTCGTGCTGGCGATACGCAGTGCCTTGGTGGAATGCTGCCGCACGGCCGGCACTACCTCGTCGTTCAGATACTTGATGAACTCGGGTATCTCGCGCTCGATCCGTTCGGCGGCGTCAGCGACGGTCTTGCTTACGCGCGCCGAAGCCTCTTCCACTTTGCGGTTGAAGTCCGTCATGATGTTCCTCACTTTTGTTGTGACGTGAATGGGTTCACGCCCACGGTGCGGATGCCAAGCTAAGTTATTATTTCGTGCGTTGCCGCGGAGGGTCAATGGCCGCGCAGGTACGCAAACAAGCCGAATGCCGGCACAACCCTGTATTGAGTTTTTGACGCCCCCGCATCCAAAGGATTCTGGATTGCATCGAAAAAGGATCAACGTTTTGGCCAAGTTCTCAGTTTAGAATTTATCTGCAAGAAGGAGACAATCATTTATGTCGAAGAAAGAGGTCACCTCTAAGGCGCCAACCAGCGAGCGGGAAAGAATCAACGCTCAACCTCGTTTGCATCAACGGGCTGCTGAAATTCAGGCCTACGGAACGGTCTCCCACATGTTGCCTCTCGTTCTCGAAGAGCCAGTTCGCCTCGAGATGACGGAGCAACTAAATCTCCTGCTAGCCGACACGTCGGCGTTGCGCGACCTCTACAAGAAGTCGCACTGGCAGGTTTCAGGCCCAACTTTTTACCAGCTTCATTTGCTGTTCGACAAGCATTTTGCCGAGCAAGTCGAACTGGTTGACCAGATCGCGGAGAGAATCCAGCTTTTGGGTGGAGTTTCAATCGCCATGGCTCACGATGTGGCGGAGACCACGCGCATTGAGCGTCCTCCGAAAGGAAGAGAAGAAGTGCCCGTGCAGATTTCGCGGCTGCTCGATGCGCATCAGGTCATTATTGGGCATTGCCGCGAACTGGCCGAGCGTTCCGACAAACTCGGAGACGCCGGCACCAACGATCTGGTTGTCAGTGACGTGCTTCGCACCAACGAATTGGAAGGGTGGTTCCTCAGCCAGCACCTGGTAGAAGAACCACTAGTTCGCGCGGAAGAGCCGCGTCTGCGCAGTGCCAGTTAGTTGGCCAAGTTCGACAGTGAAAAGGTTAAGACCGATCTTTAAAACAGGAGCAGGCTCCCTTGGAGCCTGCTCCTCGTTCTGCTCGCTCGCATTCCGGCGATTTTATGTACGGGTGGCCATTTTTAGGTTGTCGTGATCGTAATACTCATACGCTGACATCGGCTTCGGCCCGTCTTTTTTCCATTTTCGCGAATCCTCCGGCAGTTTCCCCAGCACACGCGCCATCTCGCGGATGTGCATCGCTACGGTGCCACAGCAAGCGCCGATGAAATTGATTCCCATATCGCGCGCCTGCACCGCATAATCCGCCATTTCCTTACGCGTGAGCTGCAGAGGATCGAGCGCATACGGAAATTCGGGCAGGCTGGTGAAGTCCGGTTTTTGTTTCGGTGTGCGATACGCGACCGGCTGGCACGCCAGATAACCAGATACGGCTCTTCGCATTTCTTCCATAGGGCCGAGGATATGCTCGGGCGGCCGCAGGCAATTCATGCCGACGATATCGGCGCCGGCGTCAATCAGCGCTTTCGCTGCATCGGCTGCGCTCTTGCCGTCGGTAGTCTCGTTTTTATTTTCAAAGCAGATCGTGACCATCGTGGGCAATCCGGATTTCTTGCCGCGCTCGACGGCAAGGAGCGCTTCGCCCAAATAGGAAAATGTCTCGCCGATGATGAAATCGACGCCTTCGTCGATCTGTACGGCGAGTTGTTCATCGAAAGTCTTGCGAACGCGATCCGCAGCTGAAGGGCTGCCGGGTTCGTACATCCAGGTGAGGCTCAGGTTCCCGGCGACGAGGCAGCGATCGCCCGCAACCTCGCGTGCAATGCGGACCGCGGCCCGGTTCAGATCCTCGAGGCTGTTTTCGAGGCCGACCGTCGCCAGCTTATCACGGCTGGCATAGAACGTCAGGGCCTGCAGCACCTCCGATCCAGCCTCGCGAAATTCGACGTGCAATTGGCGCAGAGCCTCAGGATTGCTCAGCACAACTTCTGGTGTAAACGGACCCGCGCGCACCCACCCGCGCTTTTCCAGTTCGAGCAGATATCCGCCATCTCCCAGCACTGGTCCATCTTTCAATCGATCGAGAATGCCTTTCTTCTTCATGTTCTATTCCTTTCTGAATCTCCTTGATTTGTCGGCGTCATCCCGAAGGCCCGCGCCTTCTTCAGCGGGCCGAGGGATCTCGGTCTTTCCGCTCTGTATGCTCAAGTACATTGCCTGCAAATCCACCACTCACGCCGCCTGCTTGAACCATCCCTTCTTCCAATCGCGTAGGGCTTGCAACGCGCAATTGCGTCCCGGCGCTCCCGTCACACCTCCGCCTGGATGAGCCCCGGCCCCGCACAAATACAGACCGCGAATGGGCGTACGATACTGCGACCACCCTGCCACCGGACGCATAAAAAAAAGCTGCTCAAGCCGCAAATCGCCGTGAAAGATATTTCCCTCGGTTAATCCGTATGTCCGTTCCAAATCGAGCGGTGTCAGGACTTGCCGCGCAAGAATTGACGCCGGTACATTCGGCGCATACTCTGCAATCTTCTTCACGACTCGATCGCCCAGCGCTTCGCGCTTTTCATCCCAGTTGCCTTCGCGCAGTTTGTACGGTACATACTGCACAAAGCACGTCAGAATGTGCTTGCCCGGGGGCGCAAGCGAATCATCGGCATTCGATGACACGACGCAATCCACCCACAGCTCTTCTGGAATCTCGCCAAACTTAGCGATGTCATAACATCGTTCCGCAAACTCAAGCGAGGGAACGAGCGTATAAAAAGTTCTTTCGAGCGCGGTCGCTTTCGGCGAAGTCCCGGTAAACTTCGGCTCCTCCGCCAATACAAAATTAACTTTTGCGCACGGTCCATCCATCTTGATGCCACGAACAGCCGACAGAAAATCTTCCGGTAGATCTCGCGCTTCGATCATTTTCAGGAACGTTCTTTTCGGATCGCAGTTCGATAAAATCATGCGCCCGCGTATCTCCGCTCCGTCCTCCAGCACTACAGTATTCGCACGACCGCCGCGAACCTCGATCCTCGCAACCGGCGAAGAGGTCCGAATTTCCACGCCCAGTTTTTTCCCCGAAGCGGCCAGCGCTTGCGTGATCGATCCCATCCCTCCCATTACATGCCCGTAAAATCCCTGCAGTTCGTGCTCGCCTCCGCTGAGCAGATGAAACAGCAGGCCAATCGCGGTTCCCGGTTGATATGGTCCTCCATGCTTGCCGTAAACGTTGTTTGCCAGGAACATTGTCTTTATCTTTTCGGACGCGTAGTTGAGATCGAGAAATTCTCCAAGGCTTCCAGTCAGGAAAGAGATCAACTGCGCGATCTCCGCGTTTGAGATTCCGCGAAACCTCTTGCCCATGCGAAACAGGCCGGTCCAACCTGCGATCGAAGATGCATCGATCTCTGGAGGAGGTTCCATGAAAAATGGCTGCAAGTAGCGCGCCAGTTTTTTCAGCCGGTCGTCGACTTCAACGAATCGCTCCGCATCTTTCTTCGAAATCTTCGCGAACTCCGCCTTCGCTCGATCCCGATTTGCCCACCACGGCACCACCTGTCCATCGGGAAAGGGAACTTGAATCGCCGGATCGCACGGAATCATACGCAGTCCGTGTTCGGCCAAGCGCAATTCTGAAATGACCTCCGGCCGCAACATGCTGGCGATGTACGACGTTGTCGAAACGCGGCATCCGGGAGCGATTTCCTCTGTCACGCAGCATCCGCCAACGATTTCCCGGCGTTCCACAACCAGCGCCGATAAGCCGCCACGCGCCAGGTAGGCGGCTGCGGTCAGGCCGTTATGGCCGCCGCCGACTATAATCGCATCGTAAACATCGCGGCCTGCTTTATTCATGTCGATTGACTTAGAGTCATATTTACCAAAATCTGACGCCACACGTTACTCCATACGTTCGAAAAAATGAAGTTGAAAGTTAGCGATCTCTCCTATATGCTTCCATGACTTGAGGTCATTTGATGACGGGAAACGGACCTAGTTTTATCGAGCCACTGCGATTCGGGCGCCAATCGAGTTCGCGCGCTCGTTCTGCCGCCAAGCGCTCGCGCATCATCGAAATCGCCATGCACCGCTTCGCCGAAAATGGCTACCATGCGGCGCGCGTCGGCGATATGGCGGCCGCGCTCGGCATTGCCAAGGGCTCCATATTTCAGCACTTCGGCAGCAAAGATGGGTTGTTCTTCGAGGTCTACAAGCGAGCGGTTCGCTCGTTTCCAAAATATCTCGACGCTCCCGCCGAGGTTCGCGCCGCCGGATTTTTTCATGTACTGCAATACTGGCTGGTTCGGACGGAGCACTTGTTGCGCGAAGACTGGATTCCCTATCGCATCTCGCTGCTCGGCAACTATGGCACCGACCTGGCGCTGAAACGCGAGATCAATCGCTTCCTCATGGCAGAAGATCCCTACGGGACGGTGGCGTTCGTGCGCTTTGGCCTCGACCGCGGCGAGTTACGCAATGACATGGATGTTGAAATGATCGTCTCGATTTTGGACTGGACGATGGAACGCTTCCAGGATGCATTGCTGACCGCCGAACTTGACCCCGGCCTGTTTCGCCGCCAGGGTGAGTTGCCGGAAAAAAAAGAAGCGCGAATTCTGCAGTTCCTGTCGATTTTGCAGCGCGCGATCGGCATCGGGGAAGCGGCCGCTGCGCGTCCGCGAGTCGCGCTCAAGAAAGTGAGCGGCGGGAGCGCCGCCGGGAGAGGCAGAGCTTAGATATCTTCAACCGGAGTCATCCCGGACGCTCGCGCTTTGACCGGCGAAGGGATCGCGTGATCAAAAGCGGCGCTTACGAGACAGAAGGAGTTTCTACAAGATCCTTGAAAAGTGAGAACCATGCAATCTTCAATCCAGCAAATTCTTTCCAGCTACGACGACCACGCACCGCTTTCTCGGGCCTCGACGATTCCAGCCGCGTGGTATGTCGATCCGCGCATCGCGGAGCTTGAGCGGCTCAATGTCTTCAGCAAAACCTGGCAGCTCGTCGCCCGCACCGATCAGTTGCAAAACCCCGGGCAATTCATCTCGACCGTTGTTGCCGGCGAACCCATCGTAGTGGTTCGCGGAAACGACGGCATTTTGCGCGCCTTCTACAATGTCTGCCGCCATCACGCTGCCGCGGTTGTCACGCAGCCGTGCGGCATCGCATCGATTTTGCATTGTCCCTATCACGGCTGGAATTACGGCCTCGACGGCTCGCTCAAAGGCATGCCCGAATTCGACGGCGTCGAAAATTTTGAGCGCTCTCAAAACGGCCTGGTTCCGATTCGCGTTGAAACCTGGGAGTGCTTCGTTTTCGTCAATCTCGACAACGCCGCGCCTTCGCTCAACGAATTTCTCGGCGGCATCGTCAAGCGCGTCGCCCCGCTCGGCGTCAGCCAGTTGCACTATTTCGATCGCCGCACTTACGATATCGCCTGCAATTGGAAAGTTTTCGTCGATAACTATCTCGACGGCGGCTATCACGTGCCGCATCTGCACAAGGGACTGAATTCGGTTCTCGACTACAAGCAGTACACCATCGAAAACGAAGATCGTTACTGCCTGCAATCGAGTCCAATGGTCTCGTCCACGGAAGACGCCGCCACCGGCTCCACGCGCAAGGGCGATCGCGCCTGGTATTTCTGGCAGCATCCCAATCTCATGGTCAACTGCTACGCCGGATACATGGACACAAACCTCGTCATTCCCATCGACGTCGACCACTGCCGCGTGATTTTCGATTTCTATTTTGCCGATGTCGGCGAGGCCGCGCGTGAATACAATGAGCAATCGGTGAATGTAGGAAATCGCGTGCAGGAAGAAGATTTGGGAATCTGCGAAGACGTGCAACGCGGCCTCAAATCCCGCGCCTATCGCGCCGGACGCTTGTCCGTCCGCCGCGAAGCAGGAGAGCAGTTATTCCACCGCTTGCTGGCGGCCGATCTGAAAAACGGAATGCCGGCGTCTACCGCGGCAGCCGACTAGTTTCGGGCGAGTTGGCTAACGATGTCATTCCGAACCGGCGCGAAGCGGCGGTGAGGAACCTGCTTCTTAACCCGGAGTCCTGCGATGCGCCGACTCTACCGATCTATCGCCTCTTTGAAAAAGCAGTTTCCTCACCGCTGCTTCGCAGCGATTCGGAATGACAGTCTTTAGTGAACTTTAACTCGACGATCCAGCTCTACTTGCGCGCTTAGGGTGAGAATCACCCACTCCCGTTTTGCCTCACATGACTCCAGTAACTAACGGCCTCCAGCGCCGTGACGGTAGAGTTTACAAAAGAGGTAGGCATATGAAACGAGTTCTGATCCTGATTTTGGCGATGACGACCATTGCCGCGGCGCGAGATAAAAAATCGAAAGCTCAGCCGGGACCCTACGTATTTACCACCAAGGCGCCGGCTCAAACGATTAAGGCGGTAATCGTCCAGGCGAATCTAACCCTCGGCTACACGCTCGATTCCGACAAGCAGCTTCAGTTCTGCTTCTCGATGCCGGCTCAGATGCCGATGGTAAATGCGATTTTCGAAGCATCCAGTGCTTGTCGCGGTATGACGACGAAAAAAGTGTGGACCTACACGTTGGCGGAACTCGACGGCATAACCAGGGTGACGGTAGAGCCATTCTGGGAGTATCCAGACGATTACTGCCACACACAAACTGAGCAGTTGATATGGGGCGAACGCGAAGAGATCGCCGCGTTCCAGGCGATGCTCGACCAGGCTCCC
>JASICF010000642.1 GCA_030044775.1 Candidatus Sulfotelmatobacter sp.
AAGCCATCGACGAAAAAGATCTAGTGGTCGCCAGCGTGCTCTCCGGCAATCGCAACTTCGAAGGACGCATCAACTCAGAAGTGCGCGCCAACTACTTAATGTCGCCGCCGCTGGTCGTTGCCTTCGCGCTCGCCGGACGCATCGACACCGATCTCCGCAAAGACGCGCTCGGCAAAGGCAAAGACGGCAAGCCCGTCTACCTCGCCGATATCTGGCCCACGCAGCGCGAGGTTGATGAAGCGGTTGAGCGCTCCCTCACGGCAGAAATGTTTTCCAAAAGCTACTCCGAAGTTTTTGCGGGAGACGAGCGCTGGCGCGGCCTATCCGTTCCCAAAGGCCAGACGTACGCATGGGAAAAGGATTCCACCTACATCCGCCGCGCGCCTTACTTCGACGACATGCAGCTCAAACCCGCGCCCGTCGCCGACGTCACAAACGCCCGCGTGCTTGCCGTTCTCGGCGACAGCGTCACGACCGACCACATTTCTCCCGCAGGCTCAATCAAGAAAGACAGCCCCGCCGGGAAATATCTGCAGGAGCACGGCGTCAAGCCCGCCGACTTCAACTCCTACGGCTCGCGCCGCGGCAATCACGAAGTGATGGTGCGCGGCACGTTTGCTAATGTGCGATTGCGCAACAAGCTGGTCTCGACCGAAGGAGGATTCACGCGCCACCTGCCAACGAACACCGAAATGTCGATCTTCGACGCCTCGCAGAAATACATCGCCGAAGGCACGCCGCTGATCATTCTCGCGGGCAAGGAATATGGCTCCGGTTCGTCGCGCGATTGGGCCGCAAAAGGCCCGCGGCTTCTTGGGGTTCAAGCTGTAGTCGCCGAAAGCTATGAGCGCATCCACCGCTCGAATCTGGTCGGCATGGGAATTCTGCCGCTGCAGTTCCCCGCTGGGCAGAATGCCGAGTCGCTGGGGCTTTCGGGTGAAGAAATTTTCGAGATCACGGGCATCCGCAATTTGATTGAGCATTATTCTGCAGGACAGAAAGTAAAAGTGCGAGCGACTCCCGCAGTGGAGCGGCGGACGCCCTCGTCCGCCGGAAAAGCCGCCGAGTTCGAAGCCATCGTTCGCATCGATACGCCACAGGAAGCGCTCTACTACGCCAACGGCGGGATTCTGCAGTATGTGCTAAGGCAGTTGCTGGCAGGAAAGCCGGAAGCGGTGGGGGTATAAGCGAGCGGGGCTCGCTTCCCGATGCCACGTACCGGCTCGGCTTGGGATTTCCGCCGTCATCTTTTCGATTGCGTCATCCCGAGCGAAGCCGTTTTTCAGGCGGAGCGAGGGATCTCGCGCGGAGTGACTGTGCGCCCCACGCGAGATCCCTCCGCCCGCTGGTAAAAGCGCGGGCGTTCGGGATGACGCCTCGACAATTGGTGCGGCTCATCTCTCAGCTCGGGATGCGGTTCGGTGAGTCATGCGAGCACAAAGACAGGTTCCTCCGCCTTGGGCGAAGCCGTGCCCAAGGCACTACTATTCAGCGTTTGTCCTACAGGCGCGACATCGCTGCGCCGCGATGCTCATGATCGGGGGAATCGAGAGCTGGAAAGGGAAGCGATTCTTGCGCGTCATCCTCCCCTTTAGCTGGCGAGGAATGCTCTCGTTTGTCGCAGATGAGTCCGTAGATGACTAGGCCGGCGAGCGTCGCAGCTACGAGGAGCAACTGTAAGAGTCGTGTGATCATGCCCGTCTTTCCCTCTCTATCCTAATGCCGGCCACGCAGGCGGTGAAGCCGTTTGGGCGCGGACCGATTGTCTCGATTTTGGGTCACGGAAATATGAGAAGGACCGGCCTCAGATGTCGGCGTCACGACGAAAATCCCCACGTCTCGCAAAATGCGGCGAGACATGGGGCACCCCATTTTTCTGAGTCGTTTCTTGCGCTGCTATAATTGAGGTTTGCCCTCATGCCTCAGAAACGTCTGATACGCTCCACCACAGTTTTATCCGTCCGGCGAAACGGCAGCGTGGTGCTGGCCGGCGACGGGCAGGTTACGCTGGGCGAATCCGTGATTAAACACACTGCGAAGAAAATTCGCCGGCTTTATAGCGACAAGATTCTCGCCGGATTTGCCGGCTCGACCGCCGATGCTTTTACGCTGTTCAGCCGCTTCGAGGCCAAGCTGGAGCAATATCACGGCAACCTGGGGCGCGCGGCCGTCGAGCTGTCGAAAGACTGGCGCACGGATAAGTATTTGCGGCATCTCGAAGCGCTGCTGCTGGTTTGCGATAAAGAGCAGACGTATCTGCTCAGCGGGCAGGGAGACGTGATCGAACCGGATGGCGGCGTGGCCGCGATCGGCAGCGGAGGCCCTTATGCACAGGCCGCGGCGCAGGCACTGCTGGCGCATACGCAGTTGGGCGCACACCAGATCGCGGAAGAAGCGATGAAGATCGCGGGAAAGATGTGCATCTATACGAATGATGCGGTAACGATTGAGGAATTGTAGAAAAGCAGGTTTTAGGGGCCAGGGACTAGAGGTCGGAAGAATCTCCGAGGCTCCAAGGCTTCTACTGATTTCTGGCCCCTAACCCCTGACCACGGATTTTATGGCCATCTACTTACCTTCCACCACCGAAGAAGAACAGCTGGCGCTCGACGAACTCACGCCGCGCGAAATCGTCGCCGAGCTCGATAAACACGTCGTCG
>JASICF010000093.1 GCA_030044775.1 Candidatus Sulfotelmatobacter sp.
ATGAATCCATGCCCTTGCGGTTTTCACAACGACCGGACGCGCGAGTGCCAGTGCACGACTCCGATGATTCAACGGTATATTTCAAAAATTTCAGGTCCGTTGATGGACCGCATCGACATTCACATCGATGTTCCGGCCGTGAACTATAAAGAAATGCGCTCGGCCAATGAGCCGGAGAGTTCGGGCAAAATTCGCGAGAGGGTTGTAGGCACGAGAGAAAAACAGGTCCAGCGTTTCGCCGCGTCCCGGCAGAAGATTTATTGCAATGCGCAGATGTCGTCGCGGCATATTCGAATGTTCTGCGATCTTTCCGCGGATTGCGAGCGCCTGCTCGAGCGCGCCATGACGCAGCAGGGACTGAGCGCACGCGCACACGACCGCATTCTGAAGGTGGCGCGCACGGTCGCCGATTTGGAGGATGCGGCAGCGATCGAACCCAAACATATCGCCGAGGCGATTCAGTATCGCTCGCTCGATCGGACTTACTGGACGTGAGGTGCAGACGCCGCCTCCGATTTCCGCTTAAGGTAGAAAGCGCAAACTCGACTTCGTTTAAAACAAAAAGCCGGGGATCGCTCCCCGGCTCTCTTTGATCGTAACCAGAGTTTTAGTCGACGTGTCCCAGAACTCCGAACGACAAGGCATTGCATTGCCTGGCGTTCAGGCCGAATTCCGAGTCGCACCAGTCGGCAAATGTTAACCCGAAGTAAGACGAATTCAGGTAAATCAGTCCGCCGGCTTCACCTCTGCCCTGGACGTTGTTGGTTCGGGTAGTGGTGTTGGAAGCGAACATTCTTCCAACGCTGCAGCTGCCATCCTGTGAGCCGTTGGTGCAGTTCGGCGTGACGTTGAACCAGTAGTCGCCAGCACCCAGGGTGAGCGGAGTCGAAAGCTGTATGACTATGGAGTATTCGTTCAATCCAAGGAAATTGCGTCCCGTCGCCGCGACCGCGAGGTTGCCGCTGCCGGAGGCGATATCGGTGCCGCCATTACCCTCTGAAACCCCCTGCCGGATGTCATACGTGCCAGTGAGGGGATCGAAGTTCGCGTCTGCCTGGACGTTAAAGAGAACCCCGGTTACTGTCACCGTGACTTCGGCGGGTACATTGAAGTTGCCGTAGGTGGAACTTCCAGTGACGAGAAGAGTATTCTCGTCCGACAACCCTGCCGCATTTTGCGAGGTCGGGTCCAGGTCGCCGCCGTAGAACAAGCACGGGTCGCACAGTGCCGGGGGCGTGGGAGTGGAAGTTGATTCTTTGGCGTCCATATTGCCAGCCAGATGTTGCGAGGCTTGCGGCTTCTGTGCCGCCATGGCCGAGAGTGTAAGCGCTACCACAAAGGCTGCTGCGAAAAGCGTCGTTTTCACTCGATTCCTCCTGTTCAATTTTTTCGCTGTCTTTTTCGGCATGACTGGTTCCGCGAAATGTACGCTGGAACGGTTTTCTGCGATTTCAAACGCCATGCAATCCCCTTACTCGGTTCCTCGCAGTCCAAACGACATCAAGCCACACTGTTGAGAGTTGAATCCCAGGCTCGAATCGCACCAGTTTGCCCAAGTGAACCCAAAGTACGCCGAATTCAGGAACATCTCGTTCACGGGCTGCCACGCGACGTGAACACTATTGGCAACAGAGGTTGTGTTGGAGACAAATTGCCGGAACACGCTGCAGCTCCCATCCAGCGTATTGAGGCATTGCGGCTCAGCGTTGAACCAGTATTGTCCGGGCGTCAGACTAACCGGAGTGGTCCAGGACACGGCAATCGTGTACTCGCTGAGTCCCAGAAACACGCGGCCCGTCGGCTGCACCAGAATCGCTCCGCTGCCGGAGGCAATGCTGGTTCCTCCGTCTCCTTCGGAAACACCGGTGCGGATGTCATAAGTGGCTGAAAGCGGATCGAAGGCTGCATCTGCTTGTACGTTGAACACAATTCCGTAAACACTGGCGGTTACGCCCTCGGGAATTACAACCGAGCCATAAGTCGCCGAACCGCCGGCAATGAGTAGGGTATTTTCATCCGACATGCCGGCTGCGTTGATGCTTGCTGTATCCAGATCTCCGCCATAGAACAAGCAGGGACTGCACAGCGCTGGTGGAGTAGTGGTCTTGCCGTCGAAGTGGGGAAAGGGAATCGAGTCGTTGCCCGCCCGATGGACCGATGGCGCGGGCTTCTGCGAGTTAGCTGCAACCGCGGAGAGGCTGAGCGCAACCACGAACGCAAAAGCAAAAAGCGTTGTTTTCACTATATTCCTCCTCTGGGTTTTTCTTTTGGCAAGAAAAAACTGCCTCTTACGCACCCAAAACAGCTCGCTGAGTCTATGCTGGTGACGAAAGTAATGCAATGGAGAACAAAGTACCTGCGATATAAGCCCGGCTCCCCGTCGAGGTTTTGGCGGGCAGAATCCAGAAGTTGCAGGAAGCGGCGTTCTAGACGACATAATTTATTGGCGCGGGCCATGCTCTCAGCGGAAGCTGCAGAGGCTGGATGAAAACGGGCGCCGCGCGACATTGATCAGCGCTCCCCGAAACGCTCGGGCTATTGCCCTGATTTGGCAAATCAGGATGCTACCCAGCGGATTCTGGAATTGACCATTGCCGCCCAACCTGTTATAAAGGCACGTTTTGTTCTCGCAGGCAGGAAGCATTTCTTCCGCCGCCGAGGCAAACTCCGACGCGGCCAAACTCCAACCCTGCCGTTCTAGGTTTTGCGGTGGAAGCGTGTTC
>JASICF010000094.1 GCA_030044775.1 Candidatus Sulfotelmatobacter sp.
ATCCACTTCTTGCCTTCGATCCAATTTTTCAATCGATACCCCAAGAAAGCGCCCGCCAAAAACTGATTTCGAAATTCGACCTCAACATCACGAAAGCGGACTGGGCCTTGGGATTCCGCTTCGATCTTGTCTTGCGTGGGCCGGAGGCGACGCCTTTTGAGCCATAGCATAAATCTCGTTCCTACACCCGAACAGACGGCAGGCCCTTATTTTCATCTCGGCTGCACCGTGTCCCATTCCGTGAGCTGTATTGCCGGCCGCGGTGCCAAGGGCGAGCGGATACATCTTATCTGTCGCGTTTTCGACGGCGATGGCATTCCCGTCGATGATGCCATGATTGAGATTTGGCAGGCGGACTCGGCGGCCCATTACAACCATCCCGCGGACTCGCGGGCGCAGGGCAGAGATTCGTTCTTCGCGGGCTTCGGCCGATTAGCTACCGATGCAGACGGCGTCTGTGTCTTCGATACCATCAAGCCCGGCCGCGTTCCCGCAAACCCGGGCGCCGGCACCCTGCAGGCCCCACATTTTAACGTGTCTGTTTTTGCTCGAGGAATTCTCAAGCGGCTTGCAACCCGAATTTACTTTGCGGATGATCCCGCCAACGCTGCAGACCCAGTGCTCGCTTTGATTCCGCAGGACCGGCGCTCGACGCTGATGGCACGTTCCGATTCCCGGAATCCAGATTCTCGCAATTCCGGCGATTGGTATTTCGAAGTGCGCCTTTGCGGAAAAGATGAGACGGTATTTTTTGATATATAAGAATACCCATGCCCTTCCAAGGCCAGGCGCTGTTGTTTTTTCTATCTCCTTTTTCCGGAGCTGCTCATGGCGTTCCGTTTGATCGAGAGTCTCGGAAGCACTGAGGCGCTCGTTGAATTGTTTTCTGACAGTTCGATTCTCCGCGCCATGCTGGGGTTCGAGGTTGCGCTTGCCAGGGCGGAGTCGAAGTTAGGACTTATTCCAGCTTCGGCTGCCCAATCGATCGCGGCAGCCGCAGATCCCGCAGCTTTCGATACCGCGCAATTGTCCCGCAAATCTCTCCGCGCCGGGACTCCGACCATTCCCTTGGTCAAACGGCTCATCGAGGTGGTCCGGTCGGTAAACGCGTCAGCCGCCGCCTTTGTCCATTATGGAGCGACTAGCCAGGATGTCTCCGATACGGCACTCATGCTTCTTCTCAAACAGGCCCAGTCTCTCGTCGAGGCAGATGTTGTCCGCTGCGAGCATGCGCTTCGATCATTGTCGGAACAACATCGAAATTCGGTGGTGCTCGGCCGTACTCTTCTCCAGCCCGGCCCGCCGACAACCTTTGGTTTGAAGGTGGCGGGATGGTTCGGGAGCGTTCGCCGCGGTAGAGAGCGGCTGACTCAGGCCTTCGACGAAGCATTGACGATCCAGTTCGGAGGTGCTGTCGGCACGCTCTCGGTGCTTAACGAGAAAGGTCCGATTCTCGCCCGCGAACTCGCCGCCGAGCTCGGCCTCAAGTGTCCCGACGCCCCGTGGCACACTCACCGGGATCGCCTTGCAAACTTGATGTGCGCTTGTGGCGTGCTGACTGGCTCCTTCGGCAAGATTGCGCGAGATATAAGCCTGCTGATGCAGCACGAAGTGGGAGAAGTCTCCGAACCTAGCGTTGACGGACGCGGGGGGTCTTCGACCATGCCTCACAAACGGAATCCGATCGGCTGCGCGGTAACGATTGCGGCTGCGACTCGTGTGCCTGGCCTGGTTGCGTCTTATTTGACAGCCATGGTGCAGGAGTACGAGCGCTCCGCGGGCGGATTACAGTCAGAATGGCCTACGGTTGCTGCAGTGATCCAGGCGACTGGAGTAGCCGCCGCATCCATCGCCGAAATTGCTGAAGGAGCGACGGTTGACACAGCCCGCATGCGGCAAAATCTCGAAGGAACGCGGGGGTTTGTCTTTGCCGAAAAAGCTGTGACTCTTCTCACCTCAAAACTCGGCCGCGAAAAAGCGCAGCAGCTTGTGGAGACCGCTTTGCAAAAAGCCCTTGCGGAAAACCGCACTTTCACCGATCTCCTCGGAGAAGTGCCAGAGGTCGCGAACATTCTAGATAAGGCCGCCTTACAGAGGCTCACCGTGGCTGAGGAGTACCTTGGATCTGCTGAGTTTTTCCGGAAGGAAATGTTGCGAGATGCTCCTATCTCGAACAAGAGCTGACCTCGATGCCCTTCATCAATGCAAATCGAGTACGAATTTTTTATCGTCTGGAAGGCAAGGATAGCCTTCCGGTTCTTGTGTTGTCGCATTCCATCGGCACCGACCACGCGATGTGGTCTCCACAGGTGCCGGACCTGACTGAGTGCTTTCAGGTCTTGCGCTACGACACCCGTGGGCATGGCGCTTCTGACTGTCCGAGCGGTGAATACTCCGTCGAGCAATTCGGACGCGACGTCCTCGAGTTGGTAGGTGCGCTCAAGATTTCAAAGTTCGCTTTTTGTGGGCTCTCGATGGGCGGCGCCATCGGTCAATGGCTAGGGATTCATGCCCCGGAGCAGGTTGCCCAACTAATCCTCGCCAACACCTCTCCGCGCTTCGGAACACCGGAATACTGGAACGACCGGATCCAGGCGGTGCGGCAGGGGGGCATGGCTGCCATCTCGGACATGGCGCTAGGACGTTTTTTTTCCCCGGAGTTTATTGCGCGGTCGAGTCCGGAAGTGGCAAATATTCGCTCAGTTTTGCTGGGCACCGCGCCCCAGGGCTACGCCAGCTGCTGTGCCGCTCTTCGTGACTTCGATTCGAGAGCGGAGCTGCCAAAAATCAAAACACCGACTCTTGTCATCGTGGGCGAAAAGGACGTTTCCACCCCTTTCACTGGAAACGGAGACATCCTTCTACGAGACATCGCGGGCGCTAACCTTCTGCGCCTGCCGGCGGCTCACCTGTCAAATCTTGAAGCGCCGAGATCCTTTACCGCCGGACTCTTTGCCTTCCTTCGACCAGCCATGACACGATCATTCGAAGACGCTTTTCGATCGGGATTTGAGGTGCGGCGCAAGGTGCTCGGTGATGAGCACGTAGATCGCGCCACCGCAAACAAAACCGAGTTCACCAAGGATTTTCAGGAGTTGATTACCAGATATGCCTGGGGAGGCATCTGGAACCGCCCAGGACTCGACCACAGAACGCGTCGCCTCCTGGTGCTGGTGATGATGGCCGCGCTGGGACGCTGGGAGGAATTCCGGCTGCACGTCAGTTCGGGCCTGGCGCGCGGACTGGAAGTGTGCGATCTCGAGGAGTCCCTTCTTCAGACCGCAATCTACGCCGGCGTGCCAGCTGCCAATACCGCCTTCCACATTGCCCAGGAAGAAATAGACAAAACCACTGGGCAAAAGATGAAAAGGTCACCGGCGGACAGCTCGCTCCATTAGCATCAGTCGGAGTTCGCTATTGATTCATACCCGAGTGTCGCGCCGCGTCCTGCATCATCGCCAGTCTCTGCTTCTGCCGATCCAGTCTCTCCTGCATTGCCGCCAACCGCTGCATCTGCATCGCTTGATTCCGATTGCCATATTGCGCGGAGCCCTGCGCGGAGTGGGCCATCGCGGTGACGCGGTCGACCCGGGCTTGCAGATCGGCGACCCGGGTTTCCTGCTCCTGAATCCGTGTTTTCCACTGCCCCCCAGCATGCTGTTCGGACATCAGTCGATTGCTTAGTTGCTGATCGGCGCATGGATCCGACTTCTTCACGCCGGAGACCATCGTCATCGAGTCCGATGTACTCGATTGCGGCACGACCGCCGAGCCGGGAGGCAGGTTCTGGTTTGTAATTACCTTAGGCGTCGCTCCAGATGATTCCTGCGCCTGCTGTTGGGCACGGTTTGCGCGCGCTACGTCGCCCAGGGGCTGGTCCGACTGGGATTGCGCCAATGCAACCCCGCTCAATCCCCCCAGCAAGAGCGCGATGATGAAACTGCTCGATGCTACTCGATGCATAGCTCCTCCAATTCGCGTCCACCGAACATCCGGGAAGCGTACCGACGCAAGCCTAGTCACTATAAGGAGAACCCATGTGCCACCGCCGTGTCGCTCAATAAAGGCAAACCGGCCAAACGAAAGGCCGACCCAGGAGGTGTCCAAAAGGACAAAGGATTTAAGGGCTAATTGGGCGTCGCGGTTGAGCCGTTCGTCCCGCAATTCGGCAAGGTTTGCCGCTAGCGCTTCTCGTAGCAACCGAGGTCAATTTTCCCGGAGTTGACGCGTGGCGCCGCGTCGAGCTCATTTTCTCCGACAGGCAGTCCGTCGATTACACCTGCGGCAATCGCCGGCGAGTCGGGCCGCAGGTGAAAGTCCCGATCGGTAGCGTTGACGAAAACCGGATCCAGAAACCGGGAGTGAGTGTCGTTCCCTGTAGATTGAACGTATTTGTCAAACCCAGCGACGCTGCCGGAAACCTGTTTCCATGTGCTTGCCTTCGATCCCGCAGAACAATAATAAAGATTGTGATCAATGGTGACCGGCGGCTGCTTTCGATCGACCTCAGATTTGTTCACCGACATCAAACAGCGCTCGCCGGCGTACACGATGTTGTTCTCAAAAATGTCGTCCGACATGTTCCACTGCATCTGGAACTCGCCGGATCCAGTTGCCGATGTGTCATTGTCATAGAGCGTGTTGTTGATTACGACGCAATGTTGGGTGTGTCCGCGTTCCGGCGCATAGCCTCCGATCGAAACGCCGGCGGTGTTGCAGTGATAAACAAGATTGTTTCGGGCGATGATGTAGCTTGTGGCCCGGTTGCGATGCTCACTGGCCAGTTCGATGCCAAAATCGACATCATGAATGACATTGCGTTCGATTAAAACCCTGGCCCCGCCATCCACGTAAATGCCGTCGGAAGACTGGTCCTGGCCGTACGCTGGATTGCCTCGCGAGGTGATGTTGTAAACCAGATTTTCGCTGACCACCCCGTCACGAGCCT
>JASICF010000643.1 GCA_030044775.1 Candidatus Sulfotelmatobacter sp.
CTCCATCACCCCCAAAGCGCAGATCAGGAGCACGAAGATCAGCAGCAGCCAGTCGAAATCGCGAAATGAAACGTAGCGGGACATGTTGAGTCAATCTTCCGTTGTCACGTGCCAGTTATTGTTTCCGATCACCCAGTACTCCTGCAGCGGCCGTTGCCAGCACCGCGGGCGTCTTCGCCAGAGGGAGCAAGAAGCGCCCGCTGTGCAGTTCTTCGTTCTCGCCATCCGGCTTCGGGACGCTCCACACCGCGCCGACGTCAATCGATTGATCCAGAGCTCGGCCTTCGGCCATCTTGGCGGGCTCGCTTCGCTCTTTATCGACATAAGCCTTGATTATCTGCGCGCACACCCGGGCGGCCAGCGGTCCTTCTTCGCCGCCTTCCCAAAGCACTGCCACAACGATCTCGGGATTCCGCCGCGGACTCACTCCCACAAACCACGCATTGTTCTTAAAGCGAGCCTTGCCGTTGGCGATTTTCGCTTTGGCCGTGCCGCTGATGGTTTGGGCCGTTCCCGTTTTTCCGGCAAAATCGATGCCTTGCAGGTGAGCCGCAGCAGCTGTACCCGACCACGCGACACCGTTAGCGTCCACCACATGGGGCGAAGTCACGTCTGCCATGGCATCGGTGATGATTTCCCAGTTTTTTGGATCGAGCGGAATCTGAACTTTATCGCTGACACTCGATGCGGGAGACAAGCCGGGTGGCAGGTCGCCCGGAAAGGCGACATGCGGATGAACCAGCGCGCCGCCGCTTGCGATGCCGCCAATGGCTCGCGCGAGTTGAATCGGAGTTACCGCCACCGCGCCCTGACCGATACCGACTGAAATCGTCTCTCCGGCGAACCATTTCTGATGGAAGTTGCGCAGCTTCCACTCCTCTGAGGGCATTACACCGCTTACCTCGTTGGGCAGGTCGATGCCAGTTTTCTGGCCCAACCCCAGCATGGTCGCGTATTTCGCGATGCGATCGATGCCCAGCTTCTCAGCCAGGGTGTAGAAGAAAACGTCGCAGGATTGATAAATCCCTTTGCTGATGTCGACCTCGCCGTGCGTGCGATGGCGTTCGGAGATCCAGCATTGAAAATAACGCCCATAGAAAATCGCGCCGCCGTTGCAGATCACGTGCATATCCTGCGCAACGCCTTCCTGCAGGCCGGCAGTGGCCATGATGATCTTGAACGTCGAACCGGGCGCCAGTTGTGCCTGAATCGCCTTGTTCATCAGCGGATGGTTCTCGTCGTCGACCAGCTTCTCCCATTCGTCGCGTGTGACGCGCACCGAAAAACTTTGCGGATCGAATGTCGGCCGGCTCACCATCGCGAGAATCTCGCCATTGCGTGGATCCATCGCGACGATCGCGCCGTTTTTCCCTTCCATCGCCTCTTCGGCGGCAATTTGCAGATCGACGTCGACGGTGAGCTTCAACTGCTTTCCGGGAATCGCATCCGTTTCGTCCAAAAGGCCGACTTCGCGGCCATGGCTGTTTACCAATTCCCGGCGCGCTCCGTTGGTTCCCATCAACAGCGTGTTGTATTGCCGCTCCACGCCGGAAATTCCCACCACGTCCCCCGGGTTATACAGCTCGAATTGCGGCTGGTTGAGCATGTCCTCGGTGACTTCTCCGACATAGCCGATCAGATGCGCCATGAACCCGTTCCGCGGATAGAGCCGGCGATGCGCCATGATGGTGTCGAGCTCGGGCAATTCATTGCGGTGCGCATCGATGAATGCCAATTCGTCGGGCGTGATATCTTCCTTCAGAAAAATGGGCTGATACTGCGGCATCGAGGCGAAATGCCGGATGCGCGTCCGTAAGTCGTCGGGATCAAGATGCAGGCCCTGCGCGATCAAATCGGCGTCGGCATTGAGGTCATGCGGCGTGTCGCGCAACAGGAGCGCGGAGAATGATGGGTAATTGTCGACAATGGTGCGACCCTCGCGATCCAGGATCTTGCCGCGCGGAGCCAGAATCGGAACGTTGCGAATGCGGTTTTTTTCCGCGAGGGTGGCGTAGAGATTGCTCTCCATGACCTGCAGCCGCCACAGTCCATACGCCAGCACAAGGAAGATGGCGAGGATCATGTATTGCGTCGCCGTCAGGCGGAATTCCGAAACTTTGTCGTCACGGCCCAACATAAAATCAATGGCCTGTTGTTGTCAGTGGCCGGCAAGCGCGCGGCACAGCCCTCCGGTCCCAAGGTGAAGCTGCCTCAAGCGCGAATCTTTGGCGTGGAAGGTTGTAAGCATTTTAACGCCTGGCAAGGGTTGCCGCTTTCAGGCCAACATAACGGAAGTCATAGCCAGAGCAGCTTCGCATTCGCAACGCCGCATCAACACGCTTCACGCTCTCTGCTTAAACTTATCCAGAACAAAGTACAGCCCCACTCCCAGGAATGCATTTGCCAATCCGGCAACAATGCCGCGGCTCCAGCTCCAGTTCATGGTCAGATTCACCATACCGCGGGCAACCGCGAAATAAACCGCCTGGTGGACCAGATAAAACCCGAGGGTAACCAGAAAGCGGGCGCCCGCATTTTCCACATCAAGCTTCGCCCCCAGCGACGACGCGCCATAACCGACCACAGTCTTGGCGATGCCGAAGATCCCAATCGGATAGGCACCCAGCATGTCCTGCACCAGCCCGATTCCCGCGCCTGTGAACAGTCCGGTAATTGGATTGCGGCGCGCCATGGCGAAAAAAATGGTCACCAGCAGAGGCAAATCGAAAATGGAAAAAAATGGCAGGCGGCGCGGCAAAAACGCTTGCAGGAAGAGCGCCAGCAGCGGCACGCCGATGGTAACCGGAACGCTGAACCGGTAAACCTCGATCTGCTCGCCCGATGTGTAAGTGATGGGCACGCTAGTGGGGAGTATCTTGGCCGGGCGCAGGTTGGGGAGCGGAGGGCGGGTTCAATGGTTTCACCT
>JASICF010000644.1 GCA_030044775.1 Candidatus Sulfotelmatobacter sp.
GGCGCAAACGCACCAAGCATAAGGTTAACACACGCCCAGAAATCCTATAAGCGTGGCGATACCTGGAGTTTAGACCTAACCACAATCCTGCTAGTAGCTGAATTTAAGTGCTTGGGCCCGGACACCGAGCATTCGTTCTTACCAAGGCGAGTATGTCCCCGATGCAATCTCGGGCGCGAGCCCCTCTCAACCGCTTCGTCTATCCTGTTCTGGCATCGAAAAGCCTCAATGCGCAAATTTGCTGAAACCTGCGAAGCCATTGCAGCCACCGCGAAGAAGCTGCAAAAGATTGCCATCGTCGCAAGCTATGTTAACTCCCGCACAGTCGATGAGGGTGCAATCTCTGCTATCTTTCTTTCCGGCAGGCCGTTTCCAGCCTGGGAAGAGACCACGCTGCAGGTCGGCGGAACCCTACTTTGGCGTCTGGTCGCCGAACTCTCCGCAAAAAGCGAATCCGATCTGACCGCTGCTTACCGTAGAACCGGCGACCTCGGCGCAGTGGCAGCAGACGTTTTGCCCGAGGACTCCAGACAAGGTGTGAGCATTCTGGAAGTCGCCCATGTCTTTCGTCAGATCGCCACTGCCCGCGGCACGGCCGCAAGAACCGCGCTGGTTCGCGACTTGCTTTCGCGCTCGACGCCGCTTGAAGCCAAGTACATCGTCAAAATTATGACCGGCGATCTTCGGATCGGCCTGAAAGAAAGCCTGGTCGAAGAAGCCATTGCCCAAGCCTCCGGTGCTCTGCTCTCTGGCGTGCAGCGCGCCAACATGCTGCTCGGAGACATCGGAGAAACATTCCGGCTCGTCGTCGAGCAGAAGCTCGATGAAGCAAAGATGCGGATGTTTCACCCCATCGGCTTCATGCTCGCCAGCCCGGTTGATTCCCCGGAAGGTTTGAACTATTTCGCCGACGCCACGGTCGAAGACAAGTATGATGGCATTCGCGCCCAGGCTCACGTTGCGGATGGCGAAGTAAAATTATTTTCCCGAACTCGCGACGAGATTACCGAATCTTTCCCCGAATTGCCCGATGCCCTCGCCGGCTTGCCCGATGTCATTCTCGACGGTGAAATTGTGGCTTGGGAATATTCTTCGGAATCCGGCTCCCGTGAAGTTGTCGACGCGCCCCTGTCGGAAACAGCCGAAGCGAAGGCCTCGAATCTTGGACACGCGCGCCCGTTTTCCATCCTGCAGCAACGCCTGGGCCGAAAGAAAGTCAGCGAGAAACTTCTGCGCTCAGCGCCAGTCGCGTATATGGCTTTCGACATTCTCTTCGCTCGTGGAGTCCTGTTGATCGACCGCCCGTTGCGCGAGAGGACGCAGATTCTCGACGAGTTACTCAGCGCGGCAACGCGTCATGAATACAAACCTCCTGAAGGAAAAAGCAAGCGTCAAGGTTCGCTCGCTTTTGACGAGCCGGGCTGCGCAACCCCTGCTGTCGCAATCATTCGCGCGCCTTCCTTCCGCGCTTCGTCGCCCGACGAATTAGAAGTTCTGTTTGCCGCGGCACAAGCCCGCGGAAACGAAGGCCTGATGATCAAAGATCTCAATTCCCTCTACCAGCCCGGCAAGCGCCGCAAATCGTGGCTGAAGATGAAGCGGGAACTGGCCACGCTTGATGTTGTCGTTACCGCCGTCGAATACGGCCACGGCAAGCGCATCGGCGTGCTCAGCGACTACACCTTTGCCGTGCGGGATACGAACAAGAATCGTTTGGTGAACATCGGCAAAGCATATTCCGGCCTCACGGACGCCGAAATTGCCCGGATGACGCAGTGGTTCCTCGATCACACCATCGAAGATCAGGGCTTTCGAAGAACGGTCGAGCCGAAGATCGTCCTCGAAGTTGCGTTCAATAACATGATGAAATCAGATCGGCACGACAGTGGCTACGCGCTAAGGTTTCCGCGAATCGTGCGGCTGAGGCCAGATAAATTGCCGGAAGAGGCGGATACGATCGAAAGAGTGCGCGAGATTTATGAGAAACAAAACAGGTAAGAGATCTAATGACTGTGGCCGTGCTCGTGTTCACCTTCGCCCGCCGGAATTACACACCCGTGCGCCACTTCGCATTGCACATGCTCGAACTGAATCGTCGTGTGGTCGATCTGGAATTCGTGGTGCAGGCACTCTTTCACGTCGCGCAGGATACGCTCGCTGATCGAGGGCGGAATGTCGGCAATCGCAATGTGGCAGGAGAGCGCGCGGCTCTCCGAGCCGATGCTCCAGCAGTGCAGATCGTGTACATCGTTCACGCCTTCAATCGACCGGATCGCCGTCTCGACCAGCTCCAGTTTCACTCCTCTCGGCGTGCCCTCAAGCAGAATATTCAGCGTCTCGCGCACGATTCCGAATCCCGACCACAAAATCAGCACGCCAATTCCTACCGATAGCACCGGGTCGATCCAGTAATCGCCGGTAGCCAGAATCGCCCAGCCGCCTGCAATCACGGCCGCAGTCGAAAGCGTGTCGCCAACTTCATGCAGCAGCGCGCTGCGAATATTTACGTCGCCCCCTGATCGATAGAGCAGCAGCGCGATCGCTCCATTCATTACCACTCCGGCCGCCGCCACGCCCATCATCACGGAAGCCTGCACGTGCAGTGGCTGCTGCAACCTGCGAAATGCCTCATAAAAAATGAAGAAGGCAACCGCCACCAGCGACACCGCGTTCACCAGAGCCGCCAGCACCCCTGCGCGGTGATAGCCGTAGGTTTTCGTGGAGCTCGCCGGCCGCGACTGCAGATAGACCGCGACCAAAGAAAGCAGCAACGCCAGAAAATCCGAAAGATTGTGGCCCGCCTCCGACAGCAGCGCGAGAGAATGCGCCCGGATCCCCGCCACCACCAGCAGCACGATATAAACGAGCGTGACTCCCAGCGATATCTTCAGGACTCGCTTTGGGCTGCCCGAGCCGTGAACGTGAACATGCATTCTATTTAAGTTTACGGGCGTGCCGGACTGGCATCAAGCGGTCGCAATTGGGTAGTAGCGCTGTTTGATTGTCATCCTGACTGGGCGGCGTTCCTTGCCAAGCGAAGGACCTGGGCGAGCCCCACCGCTGCCGATCAAGCCGATTCGCTAGCGTTTGAAGAGATTCTGCAGATATCGGTCGTTATACATCGAGGTGGTGCTCTGGACAAACTCCAGAATCTTATACATCTTCTCTCGCGACTCCCGGCTCATCTCTTTAAACTGCACCGCGACACCCGATCCAGGATGAATTCTCGCTACGTTGCCTTCTGCGCTCAAACTGCCATCGTCCACCGAGAACACAAGCCTGATCCCGGAGCCCGGCGACAGAATCGCTCCCGTCTCCACATAGCATCCGCCCAGGCCGATGTCGATCAGGTTGCCGAAAATCGGTCCTCCGCCGCTCTGCGGATGCAATTCCACCGTCAGCCGGCACTTCATTCGCGTATGCAGCCGGCGGTCTTTTTGTGAAGGTTGTTTCTGTTTCTCCACGTACATGCGCCGGTCGGCTTGTGTCAGAAGCTGTTCCGCATCATTGCCGTCGTCGGGAGCGATCGCCACCCCCACGCTCAGTGACAAAATTTCCTCTGCGCAAACTTCGAATCCGGCTTGCCGCGCCAGCGGACGAATCAGATCGATTTTCTTTGCCGCCGCGTCTCCCTGCAGTCCCGGCGCGATGATTACGAATTCGTCTCCGCCCATGCGTGCCACGTAATCGTACTCGCGGCATGTGTCCTTTAATGCTTGCGCAAACAGCCGCAACACCCGGTTCCCTTCCAGGTGACCAAAACGGTCATTGATCTTCTTGAAGCCGTTCATGTCGCAAACCATCACCGCAAGCGGCGTGTTGTCACGCTTGCAGCGCGCCAGTTCGCGGTCGAGCTGCATGAATAGCGAACGCGCATTCGGCAAGCCCGTAAGATAATCGGTGGTCGCCGAGCTTTCCGCCTGCTGATACTTCAAGGCGTTGTCGATAGCCAGAGCCATCTTTCCGCTCACCGCCAGCAGCAATCGCAGATTGTCAGAGGTAAATGCGTCGCGCTCCGCGCGGTAGAGCGCCAGGACGCCGATTACGCCATTTACTCCTTCCAGCGGTACTGCCAGCGCCGAACGCAAGGTGCTGAACTTGTCGGGATCGTTCAGATATCCCGGCTCAACCGACGGATTGCCATTGATGATCGGTTTCTTGTTCTGCGCCACCCATCCCGAAAGCCCATCTCCCAGCGGAATCTGCAACGACGAAAACAGGCGATAGTTGTCGCCATTCACATATTCCGGCACCAGCACGCCGTCCCGCACGACATAAATCGCGATGGCGTCGTAAGGAACCATCGGTTTGAGTTTTACCGAGAACACCGAAAGCGTTTCGCCAAGAGCCAATGACGCTCCCAGATCCTGGCTCAATTCGAACAGCGCTTGCGCTTCCTGCCGCGCCGCTGCAATCGAAGAGAGAAAAGTCGCTTCCCGTCCCGGCGTATCCGATACGGCGGCGTGTTCATATCCAGCCGCAGGAGCCGGCCCCCGCGTCATTTTTCTTTCCTGGATCAGTCCCAGGCTGCCGTTCTGCGCCGATTGCGCAAGCGCCAGCTTTTCCAGCGAGTGATACCGCTGCTGCAATACCTCCACCACTTTCGGATCGAACGATTTCCCCGATTCCGCCCCCAGCCGTTTCATCACCTCATCCAGCGGCATCGCACGCCGGTATTGCCGGTCCGAAGCCAAGGCGTCAAGATAATCGACCGCCGATAGAATCCGCGCCCCTAGCGGAATTTCCGCTCCTTTCAACCCGAACGGATAACCGGACCCATCCCACTTTTCGTGGTGAGCGCGCACGATCGGCACTACCGGATAGGGAAATCGCACCCGCTCCAGAATCTCTGCTCCCACAATGGTATGGATCTTCATCTTCTCGAATTCTTCCGGCGTCAGTCTTCCCGGTTTCGCAATGATGTGCTCGGGCACGGCAAGCTTTCCGATGTCGTGCAGCAACGCCGCCGCATGCAGCGCCTCCAAATCCGTTCCCGTCATGCCAAGTTCTTTTGCCACTTCGATCGCGTAGATGCGAACTCTTTGCAGGTGTTCATGGGTCGTCTGGTCTTTGGCCTCGATCGCCAGCGCCAGTGCTTCAATGGTTCGCAGGTGCAGGTTTGCAATCTCCTCCACATGCCGCTTCTCATCTTCCAGTTTTCCCAGATACAAGCGGTAGGAGCGGTAAATGATGTAGATCGCCGGCACGAACAGCAGCGAAGTCTCCCAGTTGAATTCCTGATCGAACCAGCCAATCGCCGCGGCAATTCCTGCGCCCACCAGATAGTAAGGAAACGACCAGAGGTAGCAGTCCGTCAGAATCCGGCGCAGAGGTTTGCCTTCGCTCAGTGAAATCACCGTGGCGATGCAACCGGCGTTGGCAAAAAAATACATCGACGCGGCCACGCATAAAATCAACGGCCGCCCATCTACGAACTTATCCGCCAGAGGGTTGTGATAAACGAGATACGCCAGCGCCGTCGAGAGTGAGCCCGCGCAGACGTTAAAGGTCAGTTGAATCGCGCTTGGCCGGTTCGGATACAGAGTCTGCGCCAACATCGAAACTGCGCCCAGCGTCATTGCTTCCGGGTAGCTCAGCTCTACGATCGCAACCAGGATGAAAAGAAAATTGACCGATAAGGTCCCGGTAATGCCGGGCAAAGTTACTCGCAACCGCGAAGCCAGAATGGCTACGCCGAGGTAACAGATAAATTCCGCGATATTCTTGCTGTTCGGCCGGATCGCGGCGACCAGCAGCGTCGCCATGCCCGTGGCGATCGTCAGGGAGACGAATAGCTTCGCCTCATTGGATAGGCTTTGCCACGAGTTTTTGGCCGCGGACATGGGTCGAACCCGGCTTCCGGCCAGACTTCTACGAGCCCGTGCCGGAGCGCAGTCCAATCAAGGATAAATAGCTAACAGCTTTATTAACAATCATTTATGGGCCATTCGCCAAACTTCGGTAATCTTCGCGGGTAATGAAGCGGCACGCTCTTGTCCCTGCAATGACTTGCATAAGTCTCGAACCTGCGGCAGTAACCTCTTTAGGGTTCGGCCACCCGAATTTTGCACAGGAAAACAGATCCCCAGTGAGTGTCGGTTCGTTTGCCTTTTCTTCGAACTCCGCTGATCACCAAAACAGAATCTGCCGTCATCGTAAAATGATTAAAGTGATGCGCACCATCCTGGATACGTTCGGGCAGATCTTCCGCACGCTTTGAGCGCGCAAACTGCGGTCATTTCTGACCATGGTCGGCATCGCGTGGGCCGCGTGGTCTATATCCCGTTCACTAGCGTCATCCTCACTTTGGTTGGACTGATCAGCGGTAT
>JASICF010000645.1 GCA_030044775.1 Candidatus Sulfotelmatobacter sp.
GATGTAAGCGAAGTATTCCGAACGTGGCTTGCCAGACGCCGCGTGGCTGAGATTTGCAATCGACAGAAGAAAAAGTAAGAGTGAAAGAGGGCGACGGAGCGCGGAATTGGTCATTTTTGTCGGAATTAGAACGGGGTTCCCCGGAAGTAGTTTTCAAACTTAAAGTCCCAGTAATACCTGTCGCGCCTCATCGCATCAATGTGATGGGTACTGGCTGGTCATACGGCTGAACCACCACGCTCACCGACTTCCGCTGATTGAATGCGTCGAGCGTCACGGGAAAGCTCACCATGATCGTGCGCCTGATCTCTTCGCCCGGTTGCAGCTTGTCTTCGGGAGAGAGCGCGGTGAGCGAATTTTCTTTGAGCGCGGGAAAAGCCTGGTAATAACGCTCGAAGTCGATTGCTGAAACCGCGTCGCCGGTCATCGTTCCGCTCGCGGTCACGACCTTTCCTTGGACGTCATGTACCCACAGCGACTTCTTGCCTGTGTTGCGCAGGGTGAAGGTCAGCGCAACCAGAACGGAGTTTTGCCCTGAAAGATCTGCGGCAGCCACGTTGTCGAGCGACCCTCCGCCTTGCGGTTTCGCCCGCTCGAAAAACGCTGTGATGCCAAAAGCGATCAGTACCCCGGCAATCGCAATTACTAGAACCTTGGCTGGAGGCAGGTTGCGCTTTGCTGTGCCGAATTCGTCTGCAATATGAATCGTATGACCGCGTTGAGCGGGAGCAGCCGGACCTGAGCTAGCCGACGCAGCTCCAATTCTCGGCGCGGCAGCGTTAGGCGTAACTGGATCAGGCGTCGGATTGGTTGCGGGATCGGCCATGTGCCTTGCGCTTCGATTTTACTCCCGATTCTCTCCAAATCGGAGAACTGTTCGAGTCAGCTGGGGAAGGTTCCGTTGGCAGGCATCTCAATTCCATTCATGCTTCATCGCTTTCGAAAATTGCGCCGGCGGAAGAGCGTTCAAAACATCTGCCTTCGTCAGCCAGGCGCGCCGCGCCTGCAGGACACCATAGCGGATCTTCTCCAAGTGCGACGTATGGTGCGCGTCGGTATTAATCACAGTTTTCACGCCGCATTGCCGCGCTTGGCGCAAATGAACGTCGTTGAGATCGAGCCGGTCGGGGTACGAATTCAACTCCATGGCAACCTTATTTTTCGCGGCGGCAATTAGCACCGCATTCATGTCAAAAGCATACGCTTCGCGCCGAAGTTGGATGCGTCCTGTCGGGTGGCCGATCACCGAAACATGACGATTTCCGATGGCTTTCAGCAGACGATCGGTCATTTTCGCCGGCTCCTGATTGAACACCGAATGCACGCTGGCAATCACGATATCCATTTGCGCCAAAACATCGTCGGACAAGTCTAGGTCGCCGTCGGCGAGGATATCGACTTCGATCCCGGCAAAGATTTTGATGCTTTCGACTTTCTTATTTGCCTCGCGAATTCTCTGAATGTGCGCGACCGCGCGCGCATCATCCAAACCGTTGGCAAAAGCGAGATTCTTCGAGTGATCGGTGATCGCCATATATTTGTAACCCCGCTCGATTGCAGCCTGCGCCATTTCTTCGATCGTATTCTTGCCATCGGTTTCGACCGTGTGCATGTGCACATCGCCTTGCAGATCTTCAATTGTGATGAGCTGCGGCAGCGCGTGTTTTTCGGCAGCGTCAATCTCCCCCAGATTTTCGCGCAATTCCGGCGGAATATAGTCGAGCTTCAGCTTGGCGTAGATTTCCTCTTCGGTTTTCCCGGCTAGGGGTTTACCGGTTTTCAGATCGGCCAGGCTGTACTCGTTGAGCGTATAGCCCATCTTCAGCGCGCGCTGCCGCAACGCGACGTTGTGGGCCTTCGATCCGGTGAAGTATTGCATCGCCGCCCCGAAAGAGTCTGGAGGGAGGAGTCGCACATCCACCTGCATCCCGCTGCGCACCTGAAAACTGACTTTGTTATCTCCCTGGGCAATTACGCTCACCAGCGGAGGGTATTTCGCCACGTGCTCGACCGCTTTCTGCCGCTCATCGTCGCTGCAGCACGCGGGTCCGGTGACCAGAATGTCGAGATCGCCAACTGTCTCGCGCCCGCGGCGCAACGATCCGGCCGGAGTGATGCGGTCAAATCCAGGAAATTTCATCAGGTGGTTGGTGAGCTTTTCCGCTTCCGTCTCAGCCGCATCGATGAGGAACCTTCCTGAAATTCGCCGGTAATCCTCAATTGCTTTCAGTAACTTCTTCTCGTGCTTCTCGCCCATCCGGGGCAATTCACGAATCTTTCCATCCCGGGCCAGTTTCTCCACGCCATCGATATCCGACACCTGATACGCGCTCCAGATCAGGGCAATCGTCTTGGGACCTAGTCCCTGAATCTTCAATAACTGCAGCATCGAGGGATGGTATTTCTTCAGCAGATCCGCTTGTATTTTGAGATTTCCCTCGGTAAGGAGCTCCTGCAGATTTAAGAGCATTCCTTTACCGATACCCGGAATCGCCAGCACTTTCTTGGGCTCGCCGATGATGTCTTTAATCTGTTCGCTGTGATTTTCAACCGCCTGCGCGGCATTGCGGTAGGATCGGATCCGGAAGGAGTCGGCCGCGTCAATTTCCAGGAGGTCAGCGGTTTCGTACAGGATATTGGCGATCGCCTTGTTGTCCACGGATTAAAGATTAAACAAGATTGAGTTGCGAGACCAGCGGGAGATGCTCGGAAAAACTCAGGGAAAGGAGCCCCTACTCGGAAAAACAAGCCCTCTTCGCCGTCCACGGTAGGAGTAAGGTCGCCGTGCGGAAATGACTGCAACTCAGGTCACGGCAGGTCAAGCGGTTTTTGTTACGTTCGCAGCCTGCGGTCCTTTTTGTCCTTCAGTGATTTCAAATTCGACTGCATCTCCCTCCTGCAAGCTTTTGTATCCCTCCGAAGTTATTGCGCTGTAATGCACAAAAACGTCCGGACCATCGGTACGCCCGATGAAGCCGTACCCCTTCGCGTTGTTGAACCACTTTACTGTGCCTTTCAAACGTTCCACGCTTAACTCCCCCTTCTTTCTTTGCACGTCCTCACCCCGGGGGACTAGGGACGTGCCCCACAGTCAATCAATAGGATGCATTCTGTTGCCGTAAGGATGGGGTGTCAAGCGGGAAACACTGTAGGCAAATCGACTCGGCAGCGTAGCTGTTGTCCATCTCCCGAGACCGAACAAGCTCACGATTCCCGTTTTGGAACGGTCATTCCGCCGGCTTGCTTTGCCCTCGTGCCACGTCCGGGAAGCGCCGGCTTGCAAGCTGGTAATTCAGCCACAGGATCGAAGAAATCGTCTTAGCATCACGGATAGTTCCGTTCAAAACCATGCGCAGTGCCGAAACAACTGGCAGCATGCGCGTCTGTATGTTTTCGTCATCCTCGGGGTGCGCCTTTCCCCGGCGCAATCCCGTGGCCAGGTAAATCGACATGGTCTCCGCAACAAATCCGGGACTGGCATAGAACTTGAAAATGCGCCGCCAGCGCGATGCCGTATACCCGGTTTCTTCCAACAATTCGCGCTTCGCGGCTGGCCATTCCTTTTCGCCCGGATCGATCCTCCCCGCCGGCAGCTCCCACAGAAAACTTCCCGCCGCGTGGCGGTACTGCCGCTCCAGCAACACTCGCGGGCTTTTCCCCGAATCGTCAACCGCCAGAATCACCACCGATCCTGTGTGATGCACAATGTCGCGGCGAGCGCGCACTCCTCCAGGCTCGAGCACATAATCGGTGCTTACCCAAAACGCCGGTCCGCGATACACGACCCGAGTTGAAAGAAGGCGTGCTTTTGAAGCTCCCTTCCGCTTGGCTTTCATTCTGAATTGGGTTCCGGATTTGCTTCTGCGCGTGGGCATTTGAACAATATAAAGCAGCGCAGTGAATGCCACGAAGCTGACTATTCCAAATCGCTTGATGCGCAGGCGGCACGCCGAAAAACCCGATTCTGTTATGCTGCCGGGCATGCCGGCTGGATCATCCGCCAAACCTCACATCGCGATCGTCGGCGCGGGAAACCTGGCAAGCGCACTGGCGGCGGAATTACGCGCGGCAAATTACACAATCGATGAAGTTATCTCGCGTGCGACTCGGGAATCGATAAGAAAAGCGCGAGCTTTGGCTGGGAAGGTAGAGGCCTCGGCGACAACGATCGATTGTGCCAGGTTTCGCTCCGGTGTCATCTGGTTTTGCGTTCCCGATCGTGAAATCGCCCGCGCCGCAGAATCGCTCCGCAATGTCGCCGACTGGAAGAGCAAAATTGCCTTGCATTCCAGCGGCGCATTGACTAGCGATACTCTTGCTCTTCTTCGTAAGCGCGGCGCGTCCGTAGCTTCGGTTCATCCTCTGATGACGTTCGTCAACGGCTCGCGCCCTTCGCTCGAAGGCGTGCCATTCGCTCTGGAAGGCGACCCCAAAGCTGTGCGTGCCGCTCGCTCGCTGGTTTTGAACCTGGGCGCAAAGCCGTTTTCAATTCGCAGAGAACACAAAGCGGCTTACCATGCCTGGGGAATGTTCGCTTCTCCGCTGCTTGTTGCGTTGCTTGCCGTAACTGAGCGCGTGGCCGGCACAGCCGGAATCAAGCGCAAGGAAGCCAGAGAAAGAATGCTTCCGATTCTGCGCCAGACCCTGGCCAATTACGAGCGCATGGGCGCTCCACTATCGTTTAGCGGACCGATTGTCCGCGGGGATGTTGAAACCGTGAAAAAGCATTTGAAGATCCTGCGCGGAATTCCGCCGGCGCGCGAGGTTTATCTGGCGTTAGCCCGCGCTGCTTTGCGCGATTTGCCAGCAAAGAATCGTTCTGAATTGACTTCGCTTTTGTCTCCCGGCAGGCGGTAACCGGTTTGGCCATTGAATCCGGCCGGGGAGTGATCGTGGCGAAACCGGATCAAGGAGAACGATCACGAGTTCAAAATATGCCCGAGCTTTTCCTTTTTGGTTTTCAGATAGTCTTCCGCATGGGGGCTGGGTTCGACTTCACACGGCACGCGCTCCGCGACTTCAATTCCAGCCTTCTCCAGAGCCTCTACCTTTTCCGGATTATTCGAGAGCAGCCGCACTTTCTTCACGCCCAGCGATTTCAGAATCTCTCCGGGCAATGCGAAATCCCGCTCGTCGGCCTTAAATCCTAGCCGCTCGTTGGCTTCAACCGTATCGAGGCCCGCATCCTGCAGCTCATACGCCTGCAGTTTTGCCATCAGCCCGATCCCGCGACCTTCCTGCTGCTCGTAAATTAGGATGCCGGCGCCCTCGTCGCGAATCATGCTCAGCGCCATCTCCAACTGCTGGCGGCAGTCGCAGCGCAGGGAGTGAAAGACGTCTCCCGTCAGACATTGCGAGTGCACTCGCACCAGCGGGGCCGAGCCTTGCACGTTTCCCATAACCAATGCAACCGCCTCCTCGACGCGGCGATTTCCGTCCGAGCCGAACTCGCCGCGGAAGCCATATATGCGGAACTTGCCCCAGCGCGTAGGGAAATCGGCCGAAGCGAGTGGTTGAAGTTTTGCGGAGGTCACATGCTCATTATAGCGGGGTGCGGAGCTGCATTCAGCCCGCGCCAGTCGGCGCTCACGCCGCGCGGTTTGAAGGGAAAGATCGCATCTTGTTTGGAAGCGATCGGAACTCCATTTTTCGTCGCGGGCTGAAAACGCCACTTCTCCAGCGCCGCCAGGCATTTATTATCGATCTCCGATCCCATGCTCTGCAGCACAGTCTCGTGCGTGATCTCGCCTTTTTCGTTGATCGTGATCTCGATCACCACCTTGCCTTCCGCATCCGGCCGCTCCCACGGATAGATCACCGGATCGGAAGTTTCCACCGGAAGCGCCGGGCGAACCTCGTCGCCATAAATCGGCCCTCCCGGCAACGAGCCATACCGAGGCCCAGCCGTGCTGCCATGTCCGAGTTTTGAAAGCATCGCGGTTTCTGCATTGTCCTCACCCGAGGGAGGTGCGAACACGCTGTGCGGTGCGCTGAGCTTCGCCTCGGCCGTGGTGCGTTTCCACGCCAGCTTTTTGTGTCCCACGTGCTCGTGACGATACTTTTGGGTTGCGCGGTCCGAAGAGTTGGTGGCGCTGTCGTCGGGATTCTGGGAAGGGAAGTAAACCCGGCTGAGTACCCGTCCATCCCGCCCAGGAGCGACCGAGGTGGGTTGGAGCAGGCGAGCTTCGGGACTATACAGCAGCCATGCGAACACCATCGCGTGCAGCCCCAGAGAAACCGCAAGATAATTGCGCTGCGCCGCCGATTCGCGATTGAGCTGAGAAAACATCCCAAAACCCAGTACCGGACGAAGAAGCTGGCTTCTAGCTTAGACGACTGGGAAGGGAATTGGTCAATCTGTTTTTCGTTTCTGCGGAACCGCAGTACCTTTTGGGTTCGACTTCTGATACCGATCTCTTTACGGATCGTTGTGGTCTGGTGTGTGAGCAGCCAAAAGGCTGATAAAATGATTGCGCAATATTCCATTCGGTGCGGGGCTATAGCTCAGCTGGGAGAGCGCATCGTTCGCAACGATGAGGTCGTCGGTTCGATCCCGACTAGCTCCACCATTGTTTCAATCACCTGCGGAACCTGTCCAGCCGCTTCTTGCCCTTTTTGTGACGTGGCTTGTGACGTGACCGGACGTTTCGCTATCTGATCTAACCTGCCGACGCCGTGTCATGGAAAGGGCGTCTAATGCGGCCCCGCTTGGCTTTTAAACGGACGTGCAAATAGTGTGCCAGCATCTTCGGCAAAACATTGCCTGCAATCGCCATAATTGTACTGTCAGTCGTTTGGGACTCGGCTAGTTCGGCGATTGCGTGGTGTCGCAGATCGTGAAACCGCAACCCCTTAATCGGGCTTTTAGCATCCTTGATGTCTGCGCGACATTCTTCCGCGGCACACCTGTCACCCGGCGATTGCGCTGCCATACGGACTACGCATGTGGTATTCGGCGCGGTTGGGCCAGATTGGCGGCCACAGCGGTCAAGAAAATCTGCGGACCGGGATGGCCCGATGGTGTGACCCATCTCACACGCAGGTACCATTTACGCTCCTCAACCGAGAGTCGATAGTGTCCTCCGTCAAGAATCTTCGGCTCATCGCGCTCCCACCGAGCCGTTGCCGATCAAGGAGAGTCTATGCATCATCCAGTATTCCTCAATAGAGCCTGCGCCTTGTTCCTGTTGTGCGCGACGGCCGTGATTGCCTCGTCAGCGCAGACTCTCACGACCATCTACAACTTCGACAACACAGACGGCTCCGTACCAGCGGCATTAGTCCAAGCCACAAATGGAAGCCTCTACGCGCCGACGATTTCTGGGGGGGCCAATGCCACGCTCTGCGGTGGCCTCGGCTGTGGCACAATCTTCAAAATCACCACAGACGGCAAGCTGACCACGCTGCTCAGCCTCGACGGGAGCGACGGCTCCTCACCGTTTGGCCTACCGCTGATCCAAGCCACCAACGGGGATTTCTATGGGGCACTGCAGGCTGGTGGCGCCTATCCGACGCTCTGCGGCGGCTCGGGCTGCGGAACGATCATCAAAATCACTCCGAGCGGCACGTTGACCACGCTCTACAACTTTTGCTCCCAAAGCAATTGCACGGACGGCAGCAATCCCTTGGCGGTGGTTCAGGGAACCGATGGTGACTTCTACGGGACAACCCTCTCCGGCGGGGCCAACTGCGTTGCCGACGGAGGCTGCGGCACGGTCTTCAAAATCACTCCGAGTGGCACGCTAACGACGCTTTACAACTTTTGCTCCCAAAGCAATTGCGCCGATGGAGCCGAACCGTTCGCAGCAGTGATGCAGGCCAGCGATGGAAACTTTTACGGGACAACTCTTATCGACGGCGCCAACGGCTACGGCACGATATTCAAAATCACCCCTACCGGTGCGCTGACGACTCTGCACAGCTTCGATTACACAGATGGTTTCGGCCCCCTCTGGCTAATTCAGGCCAGCAATGGAGATTTCTACGGGGCAACTATCTACGGCGGGGCCAGCTCCGCCTGCACCGATGGCTGTGGAACGGTCTTCAAAATTACCCCGAGCGGCACGCTGACCACGCTGCACAGCTTCGATAGCTCGGACGGTTCGTGGCCTCGCACGCCGGTACAGGCTACCGACGGGGTATTTTATGGGACAACAAAGTATGGCGGGGCCAACACCAACACTTCCTGCACCACCGGCTGCGGAACGATCTTCAAAATTACCCCGAGCGGCACGTTGACCACGCTCTACAACTTTTGCGGACAGAGCGGTTGCACGGACGGCATCAGCCCCGCCGCCGAGCTGCTGCAAGACACCAACGGAAAGTTCTACGGGGCGACGTATCTTGGTGGAACCAGCGACGCCTGCACGGATGGCTGCGGCACCATCTTCGTCCTGTCCGTCGGCCTTGGTCCGTTCGTCGAAACTCAGACCACCTCCGGCAAGGTGGGAGCGTCCGTCAAGATTCTGGGAACGGGCCT
>JASICF010000646.1 GCA_030044775.1 Candidatus Sulfotelmatobacter sp.
GTGCCAATCATGCGCAAACCGGGTACGGTAAGAAGTTTTGCCGTGCCGTAATTCAGAAGGTCGTGCTCGTAGGCGGCGACGTTTTCCATCCCAATTTCGCTGATATAGTCGAGCGCGGCTCCCAGACCCACCGCATCGGCGATGTTGCCTGTTCCCGCTTCGAACCGCGCGGGAGCGGGCTGGTAGATCGTCTTCTCGAACGTGACATCGGCAATCATGTTGCCTCCGCCCTGCCATGGCGGCGTGCCGTCGAGGATATCGAGTTTCCCGTAGACGACGCCAACTCCGGTCGGTGCAAAAACTTTGTGTCCGGAGAATACGTAGAAGTCGCAATCGAGGACTTGCACGTCCACTGGCATGTGCGAGACGGCTTGCGCTCCATCGACCAGCACGCGCGCTCCGTAGCGGTGCGCCATTTCGACCATCTCTCGCGCGGGCGTAACCGTTCCCAGCGCATTCGACACTTGCGGAAAGGCAACCATGCGAGTCCGCGGCCCGAGCAGCTTTTCGTATTCCTCAAGGATGATCTCGCCGCGATCGTTCACGGGAGCGACGCGCAGCTTTGCGCCTTTTTCCGAGCACAGCATCTGCCACGGAACGATGTTCGCATGGTGCTCCAGCCACGTGATAACCACTTCGTCACCTTCGCGAACATTGCGGCGGCCCCAGGCCTGGGAAATGAGATTAATGCCCTCGGTAGCGCCGCGCACGAAGACAATTTCGCGCGTCGAGCCGGCATTCAGGAATCGGCGAGTCTTCTCCCTCGCGCCTTCGTAGGCATCGGTAGACCGCGCGGCGAGTTCGTGCGCCGCGCGATGGACGTTGGAGTTTTCATGTCGATAAAAATCGGCGATGCGCTCGATCACCGCATTGGGTTTCTGCGTCGTCGCTGCATTATCCAGCCAGACGAGCGGATGACCATGCACGCGCTCTTCGAGAATCGGAAAATCGCGGCGAATGAGTTTGGCATCGAGCGGGCGCTTACCGATTCCAAGCTCCTCTGGCTCAAGCCCCGGAATGAATTCGAACGGTTGAATTCCACCTGTTGCAGAGGGCGTGTTCGAAGGTCTGGCGGGCGCGGCCTGCACCGTTTTCTCGTCGGCCGCCAGATTTCCTCTGCCCGGTATGTTTGGAGCCGATGCAGCCTTGTGCAGATCCGCTTCAGCCGCAGTCGACGGCATTCCTGGAGCTGCCGATTGCGCGCCGGGGACGCCGGGAAAAGAAAATAACTCGCTCAACGATGGAAAAGCAGTTGCCAAGCCAGGATAGATCGATGTTCCGCCATCTGACAAAACCGTCGACAACGCCGGATCAGACGATCCCGATCTTGAAATCCCAGAGAGCTCTGGCGGAGAAAAGCTCGGAACCGCAGGCGTGACAGATTTCACATCATGCGGCGGAGCCGCCGTCGCGATGCCTGGAGCAGCGGTTGTGCTATTGCCTGCGGTGCGCGGCGTCTCCGCTGAAGGTGTGGATGATGGAGGCGCGGTCCTTGGCATCGTTTCGATCCCCGCCGCGTTAGGCATCGCCGGTACGCGGGGAAAGGAAAATAAATCGTTGATTGGCGGCAGCACGGGAGCTGCGCCGGGAGATGTCCCCTTTCCACCCTCAACGGAATATGGCGTAGTTCCGGGCACCGCTGCAGCACTCTCAGGTGACAACGGAATGGCGCTGATGTCCGCGCCCGACGGAGATGAAGTCGGAGGTGTCACAGGCGCCATCGCGGGAACGCCTGAGAAGGAAAACATTTCGTTTCCCGGCGGCAAGCTCGGCACAGCCGAGAACGGGGAAGCTTTTTCTTCGGCCAGAAAGTCAGGCGGCGAGCCTGGGACCGGAGGCGTTGGCGCTGTGCTCGGCGCTCCCGGAACAACTGCAGTTGCGCCGGTCAACGACGCCGCGATCGCGCGCAGATCGGTCTCGCTGAGAGGCCCGATTGTGGTTGCAGGCGGCGAGCCCGGCGCGCCTGGAGCCCATTCCGGCTCCGTCTCACGAATAGAAACTCCTTCGGGAAACGTTGTCACCGGGATATCTTCCGACTCCGCTTCCGCCTCAGACGGAGGATGGTCGGCCATGCCGCCGTTCTCGCCAAGACTTTTCGGCATCGCCAGAAAAAATTCATTGGCGAGCCTTTCCAGTGTTGCCGGGTCGGGCAAAGGAATGGCGCCGAAGGGGTAGTACCGCGCCCCTTCGACGTCTACCGGTGCTGCTGCTTTGGCAGTAGTCGCTTTCGGCCGGCTGGCTCCGTTGGGCGATCCGCTGCCGTTATTTGTACTCGTGGTATTTGTCGACATGGACGTTCTCCAGCACGCCGAGGGCATCCTCAGTCAGGACGACGATCGAGCAGTAAAGTGAAATCAGATACGACGCGATCGCCTTGTGGTTAATGCCCATGAAGCGTACCGAGAGGCTGGGAGACACTTCGCCCGGCAGGCCCGGCTGGAATAGCCCGATGACCCCCTGTTTTTTCTCGCCGGTGCGAAGCAGAAGAACGTCTGTGGTCTCCGCTTTGAGTGGCAACTTGTCGCAGGGAACGATGGGAATCCCGCGCCACGTCACAAAGGGACTGCCGAACATCGTCACGGTTGGCGGCGGAACGCCGCGGCGAGTGCACTCACGGCCAAACGCGGCGATAGCGCGCGGATGAGCCAGGAAGAAACTAGGCTCTTTCCATACTTTCGAGATGAGTTCATCCATATCGTCAGGCGTCGGCGTTCCGCCGCGGGTTTTCACTTTCATCTCGGGAGCGACGTTGTTCAGCAGTCCGTACTCCGTGTTGTTGAGAAGAGCCTTTTCCTGCCGCTCTTTTACTTTCTCGATCATCAAGCGCAACTGTTCGCGAATTTGATCGTGCGGGCTGCGGTAGAGATCCGAGATGCGCGTCTGCACATCGAGGACGCTGGTCACGGCGTTGAGCGTGTACTCGCGCGGTTTTTCATCGTAATCGACATAAATCTCGGGCAGATCGATTTCTTCGTCCGGACTGCACTCGATGGTGCGCGTGCCCGGCCGCGTGGGTTTAACTTTGTTTAGCCGGTAAACGCCGGCCTCGACGGGCACCCAGGAAAGGAAAGTGATCAGCCAACGCGGCGTGATCGCCTCCATCATTGGGACCGTTTTGGTGACGGTAGAAAGCTGACGAGCCTGTTGCTCGGTCAGCGTATGACGGACTTCTGCAGTCGCCATGCGATTAGCTCCTTAAACGCTAAAAAGTTTTGTACAGCACCGGTGAGTAGAAACAGGCAAGCACACTTGCCAAAGAATAAGAATCGCAGGACGCGTTCTGTTGCATGGTGCTGCTCGAATGCAGCATCCGGCGCGCCTGGTATGTCGGGGTGAGCGAAGTATACAACACAAGCCGGTGGTTTCTCTCTGTGATTTTCCTCCCCCGGCGATGGCTAGATGACAGGATGAGCATAGAAGTCGTCAAAGTGCTCTTCCCTCTCTGGGTGGGCCAAATTCTGGGAGCGATAAACGAGTCTTATTATCCTACTTTGTCTATTGAAATAGTAGATATTTTTCGATAGATTAGCTCGGCCTTTGCTTTCCGGCTCCAATTTGTCGGGGTGAGCTGTGAAACAAGGCGCCTGCCGATTTGGTTTCGGCAGGCTTTTTTCTTCCGTGGTTCCGCGAAACCGATTGTGGTCCTAATGCCTACGCGGTCGCCGCGTCTGCATGGGCTAGGTAAAATTTCTTTCTTGCGCGGGCACGGATTTCGTCGAGCTGCGCATGTAGTTTCCGGATTTCCGTATCCAGTTCATTGAAGGTTGCGCAACTCGCGGTCATGACAGTTTCCGCTGGCCCACTGATCGCAGCCACGCAAGCCATCGGGTGCTTCGTCTCCGCCTCGCTCTCGAGATACACCAGTTCGAGGCCCGCCATTCCCCGGCTGGGAGGATTCTCGTCGGCAGTCGCAAGCAATCCTTTGGCGGAGCTTCTAGCGAACAAAGGCTCACCGTCATCCGGTTGCGATTCAACCAGAAATGGAGCTTCATCGCACGCTCGGGTAGCAGTGGTCCGGTTTTCCCTTTCGGGCAAAACCGTTCCTGTAATTTTGCGGACCAGGTAAGGTTGAGAAGCGGTTCGGCTGTGGGCCCATTCCAAACTGGAGCTGGAATGATCTGGCTGGCAGATCAAGTGATAAATCTCACCGGCGGGAGTGACGACCTCGAATCTTCCGCATTCTCCACGCAGAGCCAAGCCCAGATCATAGGTGGCGATCGTTTCCCCCGGTTGCATGGCAGCGCTCCTCTGTCAGAACATTATGGAGCGCACTCGTGGTAGACAAGTAGTAATTGTGGTGCCGATAAGCGGATGAAATGAGGTCCGCCGGGAATAGGGTTGGCTCTCGGGAGCGCAACCGGGAAAGCCGACGCCTGTCGCGCCGGCGGAGCCAATTGTTATGCGCCTGCCGCTGCAGCTTCCGCCTTGTAAAACTTCTTTTTTGCGCGCGCGCGAATCTCGTCTAGTTCTGCATGCAGGCGGCGAATCTCGCAGTCGAGCTCGATGAAAGTCAAACTCGGCGCGGTGAGCAGCATTTCAGACCCGTCAGACGGTCTGATGTAGATGCTGGCCGATGGCTGGTGAGTTTGGGGGTCGCTCTCAATGTACGAGAGAGAGAAATTTGAGATCTCCATGATGTGGCGATTCTGCCACACGATTCCCGCTCGCGCAATGCAAAGATTTGCACAATTGAAAACCTCATGCAACTTGCTATTGGAGCGGGGATACCGAAAGAAAGGTGGGTCTCTACTTTCATTCGCATACCGGTAACCAGCAGGGGAACCATAAAAAACCGCGTTGACATGCGTTGCGGCCGCCTGACGATCTTCAGATTCTTCGCTCGGTCTATGGCAACGGATTTGGGCTTCCAGCCATGCGCCAGGACCACATCAGAAACGATGTGGCGGTCAGGTCGATGCCCGGCTCGGTGTTGGTGAACGACTGAACGTTATCCAGATATGCGGCTCCGTCTGTTCCGTTGAAGATGGCAAAGGTCTCTTCCGTTCCATTGACCTCGAATGTCGTGGAGCAGAGTTGCATTCCGGGCACGGTCCCGTTCGACGGCCCCGACGGGCCTTCCACTGCCGCACCCCACAGGATGGGAGTGCCGCCCGAAGTTCCATTCAGCGCCCCCGCCAAGTTGGATACCTGGTGCTGAATGCAGTTGGGGAAAGTGCTGCCATCACCCACGATGAAAGAGCTTCCCCACGCGTTCGCGCCCAGAATATTCGCGAGCCATGTTTGGGAGTAAGTATTGTAAGTGCCCGGAGCGTTGAGGCACGTACTCCCGGATTGCGAACAAAGGTAATAGAGTTCGCTCGCCATCACCGACAGCCCAGCGCCGTGAGACGTCACATCGCCATTCGACAGATTAGTAACGCTCTCATTCCCCCAGGGGAAACCAAAACCCCATACATCGTTCTTAGCATGCGGTATAGCGACTTTCGATATCTGATCGTCGAGGGCAGCCAGAATGGTTGCCTGATTCTCAGCCAGTCCTGGTGGGTCGTTGTCGAGCCCGAGGGCTCGATACAGCTCGAAATGCGCCAGGCCGCTTACGTCATATAGATTCAGGGTGTCTGCCGTTTCGGCGTCGTCGTAAATTTTCGTGATGTATCTGTTCGCATACTGAGCAGCATCGGTCAGATACGTCAGAGGAGTCGTCACCGGCAAACCGGGGGGGAGGTTGCCAGCCGACGATTGCAGGGCAATGTAAAGCTCGGTGGCTCCCAGCTCCATGTCATCATCCCAGACCGTCTCGGGGTAGCCGTTAAAGGGAATGGAGGTGAGCAGGCAAATCGATTGTCCGTCCTCCATGGGGCAACTGCCGTTGTTGGCGTTTTGCGCCCAAGCTCCACCAGCCGGGTCTTTCAGAGAAGTGTTAGCCAACGTAAAAATGTCTTCGGCATAGAGCAGCGCCAGATTCGGATCGAGGCAAGATGATGGTGGTGTAAGTTGGCAAAACGATGTCGAGTTACCGTAGAGCTGGTAGTACTCGGCAAAGGCGGCTGCCATGCGGCCCGCAAGATTCGGGCTGATCTGAGAATTAGCCGGCGCCGCCAAAAATACGGGGCGGTAGCAAATGAAGAACGTACTATATTGATCGCAGGGTTGATTAAGAGCTGTGGGACTGTCGCTTTCCGGAAAAAGCTCTGTCAAAGCAAAGTTGTCCGCCGCCTGAGGCAGCGTCCAGATGTCATACTCGTTGATGAGGCAGTAGGAACTCGAATAGGTTCCACTGCCTCCATATTCATTCGGCTTTGTCCCCAACTTTCCGGTGTCACCACAGATGCCTGTGTCAGAGGTCGCCCCCATAGAAAATCCAAATCCGTAGTAGTCCCAATCCTGGCTGTTATCGACCTGATAATAGAGCGTCTTGGTGCTGTCATCCCACATTTCCGCGAGCCAGTTGATACCGAACTGGGCAGAAGCGTCGAAATCGGACGATGCAGGCGCGCCGGAAGCGGCGCCGGCAAAGGATACCGACACCGGAGGAGCCGCCGGATTGGCGGGAGCGCCCGGTCCCATCTGGTTGGGAAAGTCGCGGACGCCGATCTCCATGAGCGCCACCGCGTAGCTGGTTGTTTCTACATATTTCATATAGTCGCCGGCATCCCACCAGCCACCTTCCACATTGACGGTGGGCAGTGACGCAGCGACGAGAGGCGGAGTGGGTGGCTTATTATCGATGGTGTCATTGGAGTCGTTGTCGATCTTCTTCGGAGTTTCGTAAACCGTGGCATCTGCGTCATTCAGATGACCCGGTGCAGTTCGCAAAGCATTGGGAATGTAATCGGGTCCATCTTCCTGGGTTTCGTAGAACCACAAAGTGTTGAGCAGCAGACCAGGATAGAGAACGTTTGGCGTGTTCACGGCAAATTGCGGTGAGGTCGCCACCACAGTGCCATTCAGGCTTACCGAGATGTGATAAATCGCGGCTCCGGGAACGCTAAAGCTGAGGGAGTAAACGTCGTAGGTTACAGTCTCGTTGTACCAGGTGGTGGGGAAGAGCGGGCCAATGGGACAACTTGTGCTTGCGCAGGTCGCATTCACTACTGCGTGGCCCGTCGCGGAATTGATCACGCTAAAGGTCGCGCCGGACTCCGAGGCGGTCGCCATGAGGTAAGCCTGAAATGGCGCGTTGGCGGTCTCATATCCGACCTGGTTCACGCGCACGTAAGCCGAGGCCGCTCCCAAAGCCGGCACCGGTGCGGCAAGCAGAAGTGCAAAAGACAGAACCGACAGATAGCGCGAAAACCGAGTAAACGGGCGGCGGTCGGTCATGGCAGTCTCCTCAAGCTCAACGGGCGTTGATTCTCACCTCCGGATCATCGGATGTCAAGGAGCTGGTCAAAAGACATTTTCGGCTCGGCGCACTGGCTCAGTTTGAATCTCCGATGGCATGTTGGCTCGCTGTTGATGGCGTCATCCTGAGCGCAGCCGCTCTTCAGGCGGAGCGAAGGATCTCCCGCTACGACGCTGTGTGCCAATGGATATCCCTCGGCCCGCTAAAGATTACGTCGGCGAATATCAGTGGCGTCCGCTTGATGACGTGGAGACCGACTCGCTGAGGGGCGGGAAACTATGGTCGCACTTCGGAGAGAACGAGGACGAGTACCTACCCTTGGGTTCTGAAACGTTCTTCGTAAAGAGTGACATAGGAAGCGTCACCTTTGTCCGAGACGCACAGGGTCATGTCACGGGCTACACGTATCACCGCTGGGACGGACAGGAAATCCACGCCAAGAAGATTAAGTGAGGGCGCGAGGACTACCCCTTTGCTGGCAATAAATCCGATTGCACTCCTAGCCCCCATCCTCTGCCGGCGTTGTGAAAAAAGAGTGAGCACGAATTTCCATGATCTCGAAAAATCCGAGCCCTCATCTGCCTTGTGCTGCTCCCCTCGCCGCCGGAGCCGTTGAAAGCGCGATTGAATCAGGCTCGGTCCAAACTGGCGCGCCGCTGCTTAAAACCAGACGATGCATGGTGATTTTCAAGCTGCCGCGGTCCACATCGACCATCAGGTAGTGATAATTGATTTCCTTGCTCTGAAACGGATCGTCAGGTGCGCGCTCAATCGGGTACGCATGGGCTCCTCCGCCACCGGTCACAAAATAAGTCACACCGCCATGCTCGTGGCGCTCGTAGTTATGCACGTGACCAGAGAAGACCACGAACCGCGCCCGCGTTTTCGCCTGGCGCTGCTCGAGCATCTGCGCGAGTTTTTGCTCCCCGGAGCGAGACGAATGCCCTCCACCGAACATCTTTGCGTCCGATGAGCTGGTATAGGGCGGATGGTGAAACATGAGAAATACGAAATCGACATCGGAGGGAATGTTGTCCAGTTCGGTGTTGACCCAGTGCCCTTGCGGACCTGAAGTCTCATCCAGCGAGCTGTCGAGCACCAACAGCAGCGTATTCGCAGCCCGCACCGAGTAGTACCGGCTGTTCTTCAGCTCGGGGAAGTGCTGGAAGTAATTGCCCAGCGCCGTCTTTTCACTTCCGTGGAGATCGTGGTTGCCCAGCGACGGATAAACCGGGATGTTCTTCTCCCGCCAGATCGCAGTCTCGCTGTCCCAAATTTTCCAATCGTCCGTGTCGTAACCGTTGTAGACGATGTCGCCGGTAAAGCAGATAAAAGCCGGGTCGACTGCTGCAATGGCTTTCACCAAAGCGACGCGAATAGCAGGATTGGCCGCATCGGTATCTTTCGGATCATGAAAGCGAGTGTCGCCGTAGGCCACGAAGTGAAATGGAACCTTCACCTGCGCGTGCAAATCGACCGAATTTTGCGCGATCGATTTCTTCGTACAGCTCGTGTCACAGAGCATTGCGATCAAGCAGAACAGAGTTAAAAAGCTGGCGATTGTTCGTCGATTGGGATGCATGGTGAGAGTCAGGTTCGGATTGATCGAATTCCTTCCTAAGGCACAGACCGATACGGTGATGACGAGACTACGATGGAATCGGCTATCGTATTTGCAAAGTCTCAATGATCGGATTAACCCGCGCTCTGAAATCATCGAGTTGCTCGGCCGGAACTCGGCCGTACAACAATGCGTGAGTATTCTCGCTGCGGACTATCGTCCAATACTCCACCATGTGCTGTCCGCGGTCGGTATAGTCCGCAACCCATGTCAGGGCGGAGCGTCCGTTGATCGGATGCAGCTCGCAACTGCCTTCGCGCAGGCGATAGTTCTGGTATCCCTCGCGCGTCCGCTGTTCTATCTTGCGCTGCGGGAGCTTCAAGAGCCTCCGGTCCATCTTATCCGCGGGCGTCATTGTTTCCGGCGGATCTAGATTTTGTATCCACAGCCGCAGCTCATGAGTCGTTCCCGCTTCTTTCAGAAGCAAAATGCTTTTCGCTCCTTTTTCATCCGCCCAGCGATTCGGTCCGGTCCAGGTCCAACCTGGCGGCAACGAGAGCGCGACCCCAGACTCACTGTCTTGATAAACATTTTGGCAATACGCGAACCCAACGGCCACTAACACCAGCGAGCATGTGAAAAATGTTTTTGTAAATCCACAGCGCATCTTGGCATCCTCTCGCCGTTCGTTGCTGTCGCGCTTTGCACAGCCGGGACGGAACATCGGGCCCTGCCGCCCGTGAGTTTCGCTATTTTCCTACAACCAGCACTTCGAATTGCCCCGCTTCCGCGGTAGACAAGAATAGACGATGGGTCTTCGGATCGAGAGCCATAGTTTTCGCTTTGGGCAAGGTCTTCACGGTTTCTGCCACAGAGTACTTGTCGGCAGTTTCCTGGCGAATAACCGTAATCGTCCCTTCGCCATTCGAGTTGAAGACCAGCTTCATATCAGCATCATAGGTCGTCGCGTCGACATGATCACCAATTGGCAAGGTAGCGATGATCTGTCCGGAGTCGGCGTTCATCACCGCCATAACCTTGCTGCGGCACCCGAGAAAGAGACGGCGGTTAGCACGATCCATGGCCATGCTGCTCGGTGAAGCGCAGGGAGCGGTTGGCCAGCGCTGCTCGACTCTAAGCGTGCGGGAATTGATTTTGAGCACAACCCCCTCATTTTCAAGATTATCGTAGACGTAACCGTTCCCGTCTGCGGCAGCGAATTCCGGTCCTCCGCCGAGATCTATCGTACCCGCCATCTTTCCGGTAGCCGCATCGATAGCCGTTGCGCTATTGCTGCCGCCGTTAAATGCGAAAACACGGGAAGAAGCCGGATCGTAGATAATGGCATCCGGCTTTCTGCCCGTGGGTACGTCAGCAAGCTTCTTTAGCGTTCGCAGGTCGAAGATCGTCACGGTGGAAGCCTGACCATTGCTAACGAACCCTCGGCCCAGGTCGGGAGCGATCGCGATACCGTGGACTCCATCGGTTTTCGGGATATTGCCTACGACGTCGAGCGAATCGACATCAATGACTTCCACCTGGCTTCCGTGAGAGACGTAAAGACGCCTCGCGCCTTCGTCGACGCTCAAATAATCCCAACTTCCCTGCCCCGGAATTGGAACCTTCTTAGTGATAGCAAATTCCGCGGCGGAGGCTGACGGGGCAGCGGCAAGACCCATCGTGAAAAAGATCATGGCTGCGGCGAGTATCCGGATCCATGCATCACACTGCAGCTTCATCATTGTCCAGGTGATCTCCTTTTATTACTCCATGTTTCAAAGCGACGATCAACTGCTCGAAACCTCACCAAGCGCGACTACTGTCACCGAGGGTCGACCATGATGATGCTGGCACAAGAGTCGCTAATACTCTCTGCGAGGCTCCCAGCGCAGGCCGAAAGAATAAGTCGGCCTGTAGTATTCGCGTTGAGTGACGTACCACGGGCTGCCGTTGTAAAAGCCGAAGACCTCGTCCGTGAGGTTCAACCCCTGCCAGAGGACGGTAAAACCTTTCGCGACGCGGTAGCTGGCTTGGGCGTCAACTTGAAGGTGAGCGTAAAGGTAGTTATCGCCGAGGGGCCCCTTGGGACCGAGATTGGCGGGATCTTCACAAACTCCAAGCTGAGACTGTGCTGTGGTGCACTGCTCCCACTGATACTGATAAATACTCGCGCTGTTATAAGTCGCTCCCAGCCGGGCCGAGAGACGGCCACGATCATAGCTCGGGCTGAGATTGAACATCGCCGGCGTCTGACGCTGCAATGCGGGATTATCAGTTCGAAGCGGCAAGGCACCGGCGCTCGATCCGGTCCTGCTGTAGTTGGCCATTATTCCGAATCCGCTCCACCGGCCAGGTAAAAAACCCAAGTGCTGGATGTAAGCAAACTCGACGCCATACAACTTCGCGTTTTGTCCGTTAATGATGTAGGAGAAATTGTCGCCCTGAAACTGCGGATACTGTGTGCCCTTATAGTAGGGATCGAGAATGTAATAAATAGGCTGACTCAACTGCTTGTAGAAGAAACCAGCCTGCAGCTCACCGTAAGGCTTTAGGTAATGCTCATAGAGCACATCGTAGTCGTTGGCGTGCTCCGGGTGCAGATTGGGGTTGCCAATGTCAACCGTGTAGGGGTTCGAACTCTGATCCACCGTTACGTACGGGACCATGTCATAAGGATTGGGGCGAGAGATTGCGCGCGCGTACACCGCGCGAATATCGGAATCGTCGGTAAGATGGTATTTCAATTGAACACTGGGCAAGGGATCCCAATACCACGAAACCGAGTGTTCCGGAACAATGGTTTCGGCAGTGCTATCGGCGTTATTGGTGGTCGAGAAGCCAAGGATGTTCAATTGTGTGGCTTCGAAACGCAGTCCCGTCTGTAGACGAAACCTCCCGAACTCGATGGTGTTCATGGCATAAGCCGCGGAAACCCGCTCGGTAAGATCAAAGTTTGAGAGGACCGAACCGAACAGGGTGCTTGGCTCGTCTAAGGCGAGAACCCCTTGGCGGATGACGTTGTTCAGATTATTGACGATCGTGTTGTAGTTGGTAACCGGTCCCAGAGGATAGGCGTTGAAATAATAGCCAGGATTCTTGAACCCGCTGAGATAGTCGGTCATGGGAGAATTCGGCGGGTTGTTGGGGTTGGGAATGAATGTTTGATCATAGGTCGGCGAATATGCGTCCTGGCCCTTGTGCGCGTTGCGTTCCTTGAACCCGAATTCGAAAGTCGAGAAGTGCGAGCCCAAGTGGTAGTTTCTGCCTATCGACAAGGCACCTTGCAAATTTACCTGCGAGGTTATTCCCTGAGTGCCGTCATATTCGGTCAGCGTCCATTGGCTGGGATCGTAGGTCGGGGATCCGAAGCAAGAAGGGGTCCACTGCGGCAGGCGGAAGTTGGAGCTGGGGACGTTAACGCACGAGGTAAGATTGCTCAATGCGCTGCCCGGGATTGGGTCGAAATTCGCTCCCGGATTGCCGGCGGCCGCCAACTGGCGCGAGCGCGCAGCTGAAAGCTCCCAGCTTATCCACGAATCGTTCATGACGTGCTTGCCGCCGATTCCTACCGCGATGATTCCATAATCCGGCAGGCGTGAGGAGGTTGAGAATTGCGGGGCGCTGCCATCGTTTAGCGTGTATTTCCATTTGTTCCCGTAGTCTTTGAAATCAGAATCAAAGTAATGCAGGTAAATGCCGGAAGCCGGATCTTTGAGTTTGTAATCGAGCGACCCGCCAAAGCCATAGCGTTTGCGCTGGTACCGGTATTCCCTGACATCCATGCTGCCATAGGACGGAACTGCGGTGTCATTCGGCGCAGGCTCGATATCGTCGATTCCGCGGCCGTTGTAGTCGTAGCTTCCCGAGAACAGCGCGCCGAACCGTTTGTCGTGGCCAAATCGCTGGCCGGCAGTACCCGAGACCAATCCCATGTAGCGCGTGCCTTCGATCGGCGTGAATCCGCCAATTCCCTCCAGCGCAAGGGTGGGTGCGTCGCCGGCTTTCCTGGTCACCAGGTTTACCGTTCCTCCAATCGCGTCGGCATCTTGATTAGCCGCAAGCGTTTTGTTTACTTCGACCGATGAGACGATGTCAGCGGGAATCGTGTCCAGCTTGAACTGGCGCACGTTATCTTCCGGCGCGGGAATCTCAATGCCATCCACGGTGGTATTGTTCAGCCGTGGCTCCGTTCCACGAATCTGGACATATTTGCCCTCGCCCTCGTCGCGCTCCAGGCTCACGCCCGGCATCCGGCCCACGACATCGGCGACATTTTCGTTCGGCAGGCTTTGAATCACACCTGCGGGCATCACGTCCAAAATGTTATCGGAGGTGCGCTGCTCCTGGATCGCTTCCGCCACTCCTTGCGCATCGGCGACCACAGTGATTTCCTCGTTACTGGTCGCGACGTTCAACCTGGCGCTGACGTGGGCCACTTGGCCCGCCTTCACGCTCACGTTGGCGGTAAACGTCTGAAAGCCGATGTATGAAACGTTGACGACGTACTCGCCAGCCGCAAGTCCTGTGACCGTGAACTCTCCAATACCATTGGTAGTGACGACAACGTTCCCCGGTGTCACGGTTACCCGCGCAGCAGGAAGTACGGCGCCTTCCTTGTCCACCGCAGTCCCAGTAATCGTTCCGCGTTCAGTTTGTGCAACACCGGCGGCCACGAGAACGGTAGAAATGAAAACAATCGTTAGTGTCGCCGAGAGAACTTTGCGGTATGAGGCCTGCAGCTTCATGGACATCATCTCCTCGCGAAGCAACACATCGCCATGAGCGGAGCTGCGACTTTCCCCGGCCGAGCGGGGCCGATCGCAAGTTAGCTTCACCAAACCACTGCTGTATGCTGGCTTGAATGACTGCTGAGGTTAGTCGAGCGCTGTGAAGCCGATATTACAGTCAGGTTAATTGTTTTTCAGGATATGTTTTCTAGCGCGTTCGCGGTCTACCCTAGCGCGTGTAGTTATTGCTGATAATTTTAGATGACAGGTTTCGAGTGGAACTCCTGGTCGTAGAAGACGAACGGCGAATGCTGGAGTTGTTGCGTAAGGGCCTGAGTGAAGAAGGTCATTCGGTCTGGTGCGCAGTTGACGGCAGAGAAGGACTGCAGAAGGTTCGCGAAAAGCGCTACGACGTTGTGATTCTCGATGTCATGATGCCGAAAATGGACGGATTCGAAATGGCGCGGCAGATGCGGGCCGAACACGATCACACTCCGGTGTTGATGCTAACCGCCAAGGATTCGGTTCCCGACGTGGTGCAAGGCCTGGAGCTGGGAGCAGACGATTACGTGATCAAGCCGTTCTCTTTTAATGAACTTCTGCTGCGGCTGCGCTCCGTGTACCGGCGAGGAGACGCGGGGAAAACACGGCTCGGCGTCGACGACCTGCTTCTGGATCTTTCTACCCGTGAGGTTCGCCGCGGCGGTAGAAGGATCTCTCTGAGCCGGACCGAATACATTCTTTTAGAGAGACTCATGCTCGATGCGGGTGATGTTGTTCCTCGCGAGACCTTGATTGCGTCGCTGGGACGCGATGTGGCAGGCAATACGCTGGAAGCCTTTGTGCGATTGCTGAGAAACAAAATCGATTGCCAAGCGCGTAGAAGGCTGATTCATACAGTGCGCGGAGTCGGTTATGTCGTTAGCGCGGAACATGAAATATGAAAAAGCTCTCAATTGGTTCCAAACTCACATTGTGGTACCTGACGATCTTTGCGACCGCGCAATTCCTGTTTGGAATCGGCATGTGGTTTGTCCTTCGCCAACATCTTTATGGCATTGCAGACGCTACGTTGACCGCCCAGGTCGAAGATCTGGCCCATCTTCTGAAAGCTATGAAGGAGAAAAACCGGACGGTCCCCAAGCTGCAGGAAGAAGTTTCGGAAGCATACGATCTCGAGCACTCCGGAGACTTTCTACAAATTTATGATGGGGACGGAAACTGGATTTTCCGCGCCTCTTCACTGCAGAAAAGTCAGCTCGCGCCCGTTGCCCCGGCAGCCGTGAAGCACGCATCGTTTCGAAACGTCCAGCTCGAAGGCAAACCTTACCGGTTCATTATTCAAAGACTTGATGTGAATGGGCGCTCGTTTACCGTTCAGACCGGCGTCCCTGTCGACGAAATCATCGCCACAGTTTCAGTGTTTCAACGTGATCTGCTATTTCTCGCTCCTCTGTTACTGCTCCTCGCAGCTGCGGGTGGATACTGGCTCAGCCGCAGGGCCTTATCTCCAGTGGACGCGATTGCACGCGCGGCACGCAATATCGGCGGCGACAACTTAGGCGCCCGACTGGATCAACTCACAAGCGGCGACGAGCTGCAGCGACTGTCAGACACATTAAATGAAATGCTGGCGCGCATCGAAAGCGCCTTCCTTCGCGTGATCCAGTTCACCGCCGATGCTTCGCACGAACTGCGCACACCCATCGCACTGATTCGCACTGAAGCGGAAATCTCTCTACGAAAATCACGCGGTCACGAGGAATACCGAGAAGCCTTGCGCCACATTCTTTTGGAAGCGGAAAGAACCACATCGCTGATGGAAGAACTTCTATCCCTTGCCCGTGCAGACTCGGGTGGCGAGAATTTGCACCTCTCGGTCCTCGACCTGAATGCGGTCATTGCCGAAACTGCAAGCGAATGGCAGCACCTCATCGAGAACCGCAATCTGCGGTTCACCTATAAGTCTTCAAATCAGCCAATCCCGGTTCTGGCGGATCGGGTCGCCTTGCAGCGGCTGCTGGCTATCATGCTGGACAATGCCGTTAAGTACACACCTCCGCCCGGCATCGTCGAATTACACGTGGAATCACGCGGGAGCAACGCGGTGATTGCAATCCGAGATACCGGAATCGGAATTGCCGAACAGGATCAAAGGAAAATTTTCGAACGCTTCTACCGCGTGGATAAGGCGAGAAGCCGAGCGTTGGGAGGAGCAGGAATCGGCCTGGCCATTGCCGATTGGATCATCAAACAGCATTCCGGGTCGATCGCTGTGCAAAGCTCGATCGGTAACGGGGCAGCCTTTTTCGTGGAATTGCCTCTTCAATTGGCGTCTCGTCCTCGGCGGCAAATGTACGGTTCAGCCGTGGAGATGCAACATTCCATCCACTCGTCTAAGTAGGCGGGCCGCAGCCTTCGGATTCCACGAGTTCGCGATTTTTGTCCCTGGCGTGCCGGAGCCAGAGGTCACCCCTTTTGAATTGTTAGCGGCAGCCGTGGCTCCCGTGCGCCAACCCTGGCTGCATTTTTGGCGCAAAGCTGCTGCCTGGCTTGAACGCCGGCCGCTCGGGCGAATCCGCCACCGTCTCGGTCAGTTTGTAAAAAAACTGGTCGAACTTCGCCGCAGCGTCAAAATCCACTGGCTGCGTCACGTCATCCTGCGGCCGGTGATAGCGCACCTTGTACCACTCTCGATAGCGCCGCTCGGCATCGGTCCCGGGATCGTATCCAAAGATAAAACCAATTGCCGGCACACCAATCCGCAGAAACGGATAATGATCCGCACGCCGCAGCAGCGCCCGCTCCGGCTCCTGGTCAGCCCGCAGCGTGATGCCCATGCTGCTACCCACCGCCCGAGCCGTATCTCCCAGCGTCGTGTCGTCGATCGCCAGCGCCGTGAGCAGCTTCAGCGGAAACAGCGGCCGCAACTGGTCCAGGTTGATGTCCGCCACCAGCTTCGCCGCCGGCACAGTCGGATGATCCACAAAATAACTCGACCCCAGCAGCCCTTTCTCCTCGCCCGTAAACGCGCAGAACAGCACTGACCGTTTCAGCGTTCGATGATCCCGTTTCAGGTCCTCCGCAAATTGAATCAGCAACGCCACATACGCAGCATCGTCCAACGCGCCGTTATATAAATTGTCGCCCGCCACCGGCGTTCCATAGCCATACCCATCCAGATGCGCCGCAATCACGACAAACTGATCCTTCAACTGCGCGTCGCTTCCGGGGAGCATCGCCAGCACATTCGGTGAGCTATACGCTCGCTGCGTTACATGCAACCGCACCTGCATTTCTGCCGGAATCTCAAACGATGCGAGGGCTTCTCTGCGACCACCTGCCGCCAGAATCGCCGCTGCATCCTTCCCTGAACCCTCAATCACCCCCGCCAGCTGATCCGATGCCAGCCGCATTACGAGCAGTGGCTTGCCCGCACTGGGCTCACTGCTATCCAGCGCCACCGTCCGCGCATACGCCGCCGGCCACCGCGGCGGCTCCATTGTGAAATACGGATCATCCACCGCCACTAAGCCAACCGCATCGCCTGCTCGAGCATTGGCAGCACGTTCCGCCGACGTCGGCATTCCCTTCCCGGGCGAGTTGAAGCACACCGCGATCTTCCCCGCGATCTCCTCCATCGCGTTTTTGCCGCAATACCCACGAAACGTCAGCGGCGCGTCGGCCTCTACCGGCATATTTGCCGCCGGCGTAATCGTAATCTGCTGCAGAAACTCCAGCGGCAACTTGCCGCCACCTGTTCGCAACACCGTAAAGCTCGTCCCGTCGCCTGCAACCGCCACTTCGTGCATCGCGACCGACTGATAGTATGTTCCGCCATCGCCCGCCGGCTGCAAACCGGCAGCGCGAAAGCGACCGGCCACATACTCCGCCGCGCGCTGGTAGGCAGCCGAACCGGTATCGCGCCCCTCCATGTCGTCGCCCGACAGCGCCTCCGTGGTGTGCCACCATGCCAGCGTATCGGCATCGTGAATTTCTTTGTCGCGCGGATGTTGCTGTGCGAAAGCACACGCAGCAAAGAGGAAAATAGAGAGGAAAAGCACGGTGGCCCTGTGCATGGTGACTGCGAGTATAGCAATCACTGCCACAGGATTTAACCCAACCCGCATTCCACGCAAGCGATAATTTCGAGATTCAAGAATACTGCGAGGGTGGCACGACTTCGTCTGCGTGGATCTCGGCGACCGGTCTGAATTCCAGAAATTGAACATTAGAAACCGACGCATGCGGCGACCGACAGGCGTCTCCAATGCATAGGTCGGCTACGAGTTCGCGTTCAACGTTTTCGCGAACCTTGGCCGAACAATTGCGCTCTTGCAGTGAATTCAATGCCTTACCAGAATCTGCGCCCGAGCAAGCAGTTCATAAAACCCAGCCTCCGGCCGCTCCACAATGCACGCTAGTAATCAGCCGTAACTCGAGGCGCTGAGGGAATTCGACTTGCAAGCTGCTTGGTGAGGTTTGGCAGGCGGGTTGGCCTGCGGGGATAGTCTCAGATTGGAAACCGGAATGTCGATGGGATCAAAGACTAAAGCAAACATCGCAATTGGCATTGCGCTGGCCGCATTAGCCGGCCTGGGTTGGCTTTCGCTGCGCGAAAATCAAAACCTGGCTCAGGCCGATCTCTGGGTCTCCCACACTCACGAAGTGCTTGACACCGTCGCATCCATGCGCTCACACCTGACTGACGCCGGACTCGCCCGGCGGATGTTTCTCCAGGGAGACAGCAAACAAATCGAAATACTGGACGCGACGGCAAACGCGGCTCTTGCGGATTTCAGGCGATTAAGGGGCGAGACCAGCGACAACGCCAGCCAGCAAGCCCGTCTCGAGCGCCTTGCGCCGGTGCTCCAGGAGAGGATTGCGCTTCTCAAAAAATCAGCCTTTATCCATTCCGCGATTGCCCGCGACGAATCACTACAAGAAAATCTGACCAATCAACTGGCCCCTGTGATCGCGCAGTTTGCGCAACAGTCGCGCGAGTTTGAAAACGTGGAGAAGGAACTGCTACGCCAGCGTTCCATGCGGGCCGACGAAATCGTCCGCAGCACCGCAAAAATCGACGCAGTCCTGACTGTCTTCGTATTTTGTTTCATCATCATCGCAACCGCCGTGCTGAATCGCGAATTGTCACGGCGCAAGCGGATCGAACGGAAGCTTGCCGAACAAAAATCGCTGCTGCAATCCATTCTGGATACGTGCAGTGACGCGATCGTTGTTGCGGATAATACGGGAAAGATCATCATGCGTAATCCAGCCGGGCTTCTATTAGGCGGGAAAGAGCATGATCGGGTGACGGCCGATTCCCCGCAACGATTGGGCTACTACCAAGCGGACGAAGTAACTCCGCTTCCTTATCATCAGCTTCCCCTCCGGCGCGCCCTGCAGGGGGATCATGTAGATAACTTTGAGATATGCATGAAGCGTCCGGATCAGGGTTCAACCCGCTGGACTCTGGCATCGAGCCGGCCGCTGCTGGGTGAAAAAACTGAGACCCGCGGAGGGGTGGTATTTTACCGCGACATCAGTGATCGGAAAGAGCTGGAGAGACGACTTACCCAATCTACCGAGCAATTGAAGCGCTCAAACCTGGAACTTCAGAAGGCGCAAGTGGCCCTGCAATCGCTGGCTTCGACGGATGAGATGACGGGTCTTTATAACCTTCGAGGATTCCTGGCGCTTGCCGAACAGAGCAGAAAGCTGGCGCGCCGCTCCCAGAAGCCTTTTGCTTTGGTCTTCGTCGATCTGGACGGACTGAAAAAAATCAACGACACGTTGGGGCACAGAGAAGGAAATCAAGCCATTGTCGATGCTGCCTATATTTTGCGGGACAGCTTCCGGCATTGCGATGTGCTCGGCCGGCTAGGCGGAGATGAGTTTGCCGTTCTGATGGTTGATGCCGACGAAGAGAGCGCCGGAATTATCAGGAAGCGAATTGTAGATAAAGTTGAAAAGCTTAATGGCGAGCGCACGCGCCCATACGGTTTGTCGCTCAGCGTTGGAATGCTGATGTGCGCGTTCGACGAAGGCGCCCGGCTTGAAGCACTGCTCGAAAAAGCCGACGGATTGATGTACAAAGAAAAAAATAAGAAACACGCCAGCAGGCCAGGCGGAGCGCGCCGCGCTCACCGTGCGGAGGCGCCGATGCCTGAACTTCCCTATGCCAATGCCCATCAGGGCATAACCCTCCACTACCCACAGCCATTGCGGAACGTTAGAACGCAATGACCCGGTACATTGCCACGCGTGCCGTGCATGAATCAAGGCGACATTGCAGAAAAACCCGGCGATCAAACATTTGCGGCCGGTTGGAGGGCGAAGAATTCGAAGAGATTCTGCCCTCGTCTAGTTCTGCACACGGGCGTCGAAGACGCCAGTCTCGATGATGCCATGTTCCTTCACCTGCACGAACAACCGATAGTCGCCAGGTCGAGGAAAGCCATAGGGAAATGAAACTTCCGACGGAACCCGCGGATTCAAGCCGTGATCCATCGATGCGTGATGCATCGATGCGTGATCGATCGATGCGTCACCTATGGACACTCCAGAGTCTTTCTGCGCAAGCATGAGCGCCGCCATCGATACCGAGCCCGCGGGATGGATGTGAGCAAACACCGACAAATCGGATCTCACGAACTCCGCGTGTCCGGTCATGCCCATATAAGGCTCGAGATCGTCGACCGGCTTGTGCTGCGCGTCTTCCACGCGAAAGCGGAACCAGTTCACTTCACCTGCTTTCAACGCCGTTTGGTCGCGCTCCCAGATCATTCGTCCACCATCCGCGAGCGGCGAGATAGCGGTGAATTGCGCGGAAGGTTCAAATGCAGACGCGCTCACTCCCGAATCGTCGCCGGCAAATGTTCCTCCCGAGACGCCGGGCAAATTGATCTCGCTGACCATGGTTTCCGGAAAACCAGTACCGCGAACTATGTCGGCGAAAACTTTGTAATTGCCGGCGGACACTGGCGGGAGTTTCGCTCGAAACACGCCGTCACCGACTTGTTCAGGATGCAGATGATAGAAACGATCCATGGCCGGAACTCGCAGCAGGAACAAGTGCATGAGGTGTCCATGATCGGGAATCAGGCTCATCGACCATTGGTCCTTGCGGGTCTTGTGCCAAACATTCTCATCCATCTTGAGCGTTAACTCATCCGCTTGGCACGAGACCTCAAGGGGCGGTGGGTTGTACAGCATCGAGTGCTTGAGTTCGGCGGCAGTCGCATTCCACCACCAGTTTCCCAAAGACAGGATAGTCACCACCGACAACGTGGTCACCGCTGCTGCAATCCTGCCAATGCGCAGGTTGCGCGAGGAAGGAGTGACTGTGGGTGGTACAACCCCCTCGCGCGCGGCCGCTCCGGCAATGGACACAACCCCGACCACCAAGATCATCATGAGGACAAAAAGCGCAGTACCCAGGTTTCGCTCCATTGGCAGGATTCTCCGAGCGTAGGCGGGAACAGGAATGACTAACTTCCCGATTCCTTCGGGTCCCGCAACTTCGGCGTGGAGTTCCCAGGCTCCCGAGTCCATCAGCCAGACATTCCCGCGAAAACACTGCGGATCGGCTGAGGGTTGCATCGCATCCGGCGCCGGAGGCAGCCCTTGATCCTTACCGTTCACATAGATCGGGGTGATCGTGATGCTGTTCACGCTTCCCGATGCAACTCGGATCTGCACTTGCGCTACGCCGGGAATCATTGCTGGAGGATTCACGCTGACCAGCAGATGATATGGACCGGCGTCGCCCTCGAGATAGACATCCGGACTGCCGACATGCGCGAAAGCAGTTGAGGCGACGATGAGGATTGCGAGTCCCCAGATTCTCATGCGATTCTCCCTAGCACGAAAAGGAACGTAAACATCGTTAACGTTGAATGCGTCGCAGCCACTCTCCCCATAGCAGCCCGATGCGCGTCGACAAAATGGTTGCGATCAGCGCGATGACCATGCCAACCCAGAATTCCACGGAACTGCTTTCATAACGCTGCAGCGTCCATGCCACGTGATACTGCGAGGGCGGCACGCTGTAACCGAACTCATTCATAGCGAAGATCCGGTTGCGCGCGTAGGGCGACATCATGAAATAAGCGAAGGGCCAATTCACCGCCAAGCTCGCAGCCAGAAAACCGCCGCCTGCCGCAATCGCTTTCCAGGTGTCGGAATGACGCGCACGCCGGTCGAGAACCAGGTCGAGCACGATGGCGCCAGGAAGAACAAGCACGGGAAAACCGAGCGGGACCATGTGCGTGATGGGAGTAAAGACCGGTCCAAGTTTCGCCTGTGCCGGGAACAGAGGAAAGATCCAGTTCCCGGCGAGCCACAACGCCGTATAGATCGAAGCCAACGTGGTAGCAGCCCAGCGGCGTCCGGAGGCGCGGCCGATTCCGACCAGCACAACCGGCGCAACCATGCCCAGCACGCGATAGTAGATGGCGCTGTGCATGAGGGTTTGATCGCCCAGGTATTCATAGCCAAGCATGAACAGCAGGCACAGCAGCAATGATCCGCTGTAAAGAAGCAGTCGGTTGAGTTGGTCACGCGTTTCGCCACTGGAGCGGTTGGCTTGGCTGCTGATCAGGATGAGTCCGCCGAGACCCATGACAAAAATTCCGATGACAAGCACTACGTGCGGCGGGCTGAGAATGGCAACGTCCAATCCATAAGAGTTGTGCCACCAATTATCAAAAGGAGCGGAAGTGAGCATGCATAGTCCACCCCAAGCACCAATAAACGCGCCCAACGGGCCGCGCATACCCCAAATCCTAACCGAGCTTTGTCTACTAACCTGGTCACTGGCGAACGTGGTGTGCAGAATCAGATACGCGCAGGAAAATCCAGTGATGACCGCTCCCAACTGAATAGCCATGTGGGCCGGTGTCCAGAATGTGTCGCGGCCAATTCCGATGTGCCAGGAAATATCCCAGTAGAGACCGGCCGTCGTCGAGGTTACTGCCAGCACCGACGACCAGACGTACCAAGGCAAAGCCCGACTTCTGGTCGTCGACAATTCTGTTACCGCCGTAGAAGATGGAAAGGAGATTCGGGCACTCTCTGCCATGGGATCGCTCCAACAAACAAGCCAGTCTGAAAGCTCATGTGGATACTAGCCCAGAATGAGCGCAGATTTTCATCGAGTCCACAGCCAATACGATTTTTGCGTTGAGTAGAGGTTTTTCAGCGACGAGTTGAGGCACGATTGCCAGAGTTGTGGGCTAGAATACGCTGGTGTGGGAGCGGGATGAGTTCCGGTCGCCCTCGTTCTGGCGGTTGCAGGCTTTCGGGTGGACCGGCTTCTACGTTCTCATCCTGCTTACGGTCGTTCTTCCCTCCCACAGCACGCGCGAATTGTGGAACCAGACGTTCTGTTGGACGACGGCGTTCGGCGCGAGCTTTTTGCTGCGTCCAGTATGCCGCTCCCTGCTGCGAATTCCGCGTCCCTGGCTTGCTCTGGAGTGGCGCGCGTTCGGGCTCTCGGTGGTGCTGGGAATCGTGTGTACATTTGTGACTTACGCGGTTAAGCTTCGCGATCCCGGCAGTATCTGGACAGACGCTCTGCAGGACTGGCTGCAGTTTACGGTAATTTTGTTTCTCTGGTGCAGCCTCTACTTCGGCATTAAACAGTGGCAGCAGTCGATGAGGGAGAGAGAGCGTCTGGTTCGGGCCGAATCCGAAGCACGAGAAGCTCGCCTGAGCGCCTTGCGTTACCAATTGAATCCTCATTTTCTGTTCAATTCTCTGAATGCTGTATCCACTTTGATCCTGCAGGGTGAGCCAACAGCGGCAACTCGCATGCTGACCCGGATCGGCGAACTTCTCAGGACCACCCTCGATACCGATGCCTCTGCCGAAATACCACTCTCCCGGGAACTGGCCTTCGTCGAGCAATACCTCGAGATTGAACAGACCCGTCTGGGGGACCGGCTTCGCGTCACCACTGCAATCTCGCCGGACACTCTCGACGCCACTGTACCGAGTATGTTGCTTCAGCCACTGGTCGAGAATGCGGTTCGGCACGGCGTGGCGCCGCTGATGGATGGTGGCACGATAACCATTGACAGCAGGATCCGCGGTGACCTGCTGCTGATGACGATTAAGAATTCAGGACCTCGAAGCAACGGGAACATGGGCGAAAACAGCTTATCCAAAGGCATTGGCCTCGCCAACACCGCCGAGCGGTTGAAGACTCTCTACGGGGACAACCAGCGATTCTCGCTGCAATCCCTGGAGGAAGGCGGCTGCGAGGTAAAAATCGAAATTCCTTTCCGCAAAGCCGTTCCACCGATCGAGACAGTATGCGCGCGTTGATCGTGGACGATGAACCATTGGCTCGGGCCGGAGTAGCGGTCCGGCTGAGGCAATTTCCGGATGTCGAGGTCATCGGAGAATGCGGAGATGGTCCCTCCGCCGTCACGAAGATTCTCGAACTTTCACCGGATGTTGTGTTTCTCGATGTACAAATGCCAGGCATGGATGGCTTTGAAGTTCTCCGGGCGTTACCAAGTGCGGATCTGCCGCCGGTAATCTTCCTTACCGCCTACGAAGAGCATGCTGTGCGGGCTTTCGATGTCCATGCCCTGGATTATTTACTGAAGCCTTTGGACGACGATAGATTTCGCCTGGCGGTCGAACGCGTACGTCAAGTCAAAGATACCGAGGCGAAGCTTCAACTGTCGGAACGAATTTTTAGCCTGCTGGGGGAGAATTCCCGCAGATATGTTTCACGACTGCCGGTGCGCACCGGTTCGCGAATTCAGGTTGTGCTCGCGGACGACATCGAGTGGATTGCCGCTGCCGGAGACTATGTGGAATTGCACTGTGGACCGCGCCATCACCTGGTGCGGGAGACCATGAACTCGCTGGAGGAGAAGCTCGATCCCGCTAAGTTTCTGCGGATTCACCGCTCGCGAATCGTGCGCCTGACCTGCGTGCGCGAACTGCACGCGATGGACAATCACGAGTATCTCGTAAAGTTGTCTGATGGCACGGAACACCGCTCCAGCCGTCGTTACGGTGACCGCCTGGACCGGTGGTTGTCGCCGGACTCTTGAACACAAAGGAACTCGCATTTACATTCGCGAATTCAGGACAGGAATCTATCGTTTGTCATTCGCTTCAGGTTCGCCAATGAAGAGCTAGTCGACAACGTTGTCGAGGGTATCGACAAAGCCTTCGACAGATGACGAATGTTTCGACACTTTCAGAAGCCTTCCGCTGGTTCCTTGCATCAGATTGGGCATATTAGGGCGCTTCTGCGATTGGAGCCAGAAAACCGTAGAAGGCGACGCCACAACAAAGTATTCAACAGGAGTGCGGACGAGCCGGGTCATGGTTATTTCAGCCTCAGCCTATCCGATGGTGGAAGAGCAACGCTATGTCGCCTTGCTGCGTGCAGCCAATGCTATCGCCACATCGGGTGATTGCGATTGTGCTTCCAATGCCCTGGTCGAGAAACTGAAGGAAGTCACGGCTTTTGACTTCATACACGTAGCAACGTTCGATAAAGAAACCAACCGCATGTGCTGGTCGTTGCTGGAAGCAAAAGGCAAAAGAGTGGAATCGGCACCGCTTGACGATCTTTCTTCCGAACATTCTCCTATTCCATGGGTTTATGAAACGGGCCAGCCCCTCGTTACTCACGATTGGGGTCAGGAGGAGCGGTTTCGGACTTACGGACTTTTCCTTTCCAATTACGGCATCGCCTCAACTTGTACCCTGCCCCTGGTTCGAGGATCGCGGCGTCTGGGCGTGCTGAGTTTAGGTCGGTCCTATCCGAATGGCTACGACGACGAGGAAGTCCGGTTCCTCACCCTCGCTTCGGAACAGATCGCTTTGGCCATCGATGCGGCGGTCAACCTTTACATTTCCCAGCGCGTGCAAGAGCGTTTGAAGTTGATCCTCGACCTCTCAAACCAGGTGATATCCAATCTGGAGTTTCACGATTTGCTCGTGGCTGCCTCGGCCAGCGTCCGCCGGGTTATGCATTGCGACGCGGCGGCGATCATGTTGGCGGACGCGGAGGGCACTCACCTGCGAGTGCATGCGCTCGACTTTCCCGAGAGCCGCGGAATTTTCACGGAGGGAGTCGACATCCCAATTGAGGGCACGATGCCGGGGGATTCGTTCAAGGGCGGCAAGCCGATCGTCCTGAACCGCCTCGATCCTGAGGAGATTCCTCCAGAGATGTATGCCAAAGCCATTGGAGAAGGCTTGCACTCTTTTTGCGATATACCTTTGATCAGCAAGAGCCGCATGCTCGGCGTGCTGGCAGTCGCGAAGCGGGAGGAGAACGCGTTTGACGACGACGAGGTCGCGTTCTTGATTCAGGTGGCAAATCAAGTGGCAATCGCGGTGGAAAACGCCCTCGCCTACGGCAAGATCGCCGAGCTGACCGATCGACTGGCCCAGGAGAAGCTATATCTCGAAGAAGAGATCCGCGGGGAGATGGATTTCGAGGGCATTGTTGGACAAAGCTCGGCCCTGCGGCACGTTTTAAATCTGGTAGAAACGGTGGCTCCGAGCGACTCGACGGTTCTGCTACTGGGAGAGACGGGGACCGGGAAGGAATTGATCGCCCGCGCCATTCATGACCGCAGCAAGCGCAAAGATAGAACGTTTGTGAAGCTTAACTGCGCAGCCATCCCCACGGGCTTGCTGGAGAGCGAGTTGTTCGGACACGAACGCGGCGCATTCACGGGAGCGATCTCGCAAAAGATCGGGCGCCTGGAGCTGGCCGATCAAGGATCATTGTTTCTGGACGAGGTGGGTGACATCCCGATCGAGATCCAGCCAAAACTGCTGCGTGCCTTGCAGGAAAAAGAATTCGAACGGCTAGGGAGCACTCGAACTAAGCATGTGAATGTGCGGCTCGTGGCAGCCACCAACCGCGACCTGGAGAAGATGATCGCAAGGCGTGAGTTCCGCGAAGACTTGTACTACCGGCTGAACGTCTTTCCCATTCGCATCCCTCCCCTGCGGGAGCGGCCCGAGGATATTCCATTGCTGGTTCGTTACTTCACCCAGAAATACAGCCGCCGTATGGAAAAACAGATCGATTCCATACCAACCGCCGCGATGAAGCAGCTTGGGGCATGGCACTGGCCAGGAAATATCCGCGAACTGGAGAACTTCATCGAGCGTTCGGTGATTTTAACGCATACCTCCGCACTGCAGTTGCCGCTAGGGGAGATCGGCAGTGCCGGAAAAAGCTCGCCAGCACCTGGCCAGCGAGAAGCGCGCGATCGCGATGAGATCACACGCATCCTCAAAGAAACCAATGGTCGAGTTGCCGGCCCGCAAGGGGCCGCGGCGCGCATGGGCATCAAGCGAACCACGCTCATCTCGCGCATGAAGAAGCTCGGAATCGAACCGCGGACGAGCACTTTCTGACGGACTGACTGTCACGGTCCATCATCAATTGTCGAAACAGCCATCGACATTTCTCGACACCCGGCACTCGCAACCCTTCCTCTCACCTACCAGTTTCAGCGACTTGCGGGAATCGCTCAGGGGATCTCACTTTGGCCTGCCTGTTGCTCTCATCAAAAGCGCAGGTCGAATGAACAATGTTCAGAATCTCCATCGTCGAGGAGCATAACCAGCGAAGGCTGATGCTGGAGGGCAGGTTGATTCGGCCGTGGACCGAGGAAGTTGAGAACGCGTGGAGAACAGCCGGAGAAGACCTTCAAGGCCGGAAGCTGGTCGTTGATCTGACGAATGTGACCTACATCAGTGCGGACGGCGAAACCACGCTAATCAAGTTAATGAGGGATGGCGCGAGGTTTGTCTGCAGAGGCGTGCTGACAAAACATGTCCTGAAACAGTTGGCTCGCAGGTGCCGGTGTACGTCTTGACGCGCCGGTTTGCTTAGTTGCGCGTAGTTCAAACAACAATCTTGAGGAAGAGTCGGGAGGAAAAAATGTTCGGCACAAAAAAAGTCAGAAATCAGGAGCCCTCGGCGTATGCGACTAAAAGCGATTTTTGCCGAATATTTAACAGCGATATCAGAGGCCTCTATTTGTTGTCTCTGTTACTGACCGGGAACCGAACAATAGCGGAGCAATGTTTCGTCGGCGGGCTTCACAGCGCCCAGAACGGCAGTCAAGTTTTCAAAGAATGGGCGGAAGCCTGGGCACGACGAATGATCATTCAGAACGCGATTCGAATGATCCGCCCGTGGAAGACAGCTAACGCTACGCACACCGCGGCAACTCCCAGCATTGGTGATGCAACAGCCGAGCGCAGCGAATTTGCGAGGGTCATTGATCTGCCAGCATTTGAACGGTTTGCATTCGTGATGTCGGTGCTGGAACGTTACTCCGATCGGGAATGCTCGCTTCTTCTCGGTTGCACCCGCGGGAATGTGGCAGCAGCACGAACGCGCGCACTCGAACAATTAGGAAAATCCGCCGATCTTCACCGCCAGCTGGTGAGCATCGCCTCACACCGGGAAACGCGAAGAGAGCACTCTGGATTGGAACCGCAGTTGACGGCTGTTCCCAGCTTCGCTGCTTCCGTGTAGTCACAAACTTATTTTAAGAACAAAGGATGGGAACGACGATGCAAAGGACTGATCTTTTCTTTCGTAACGCAGAGCTCGGCGTCGTGATGGCCGTGCTGCTGGCAGCGGGGGCATGCAGCAGAGGCAGTGTGCACGCAGCACCCGCGATGCCGCCGCCCCTGGTAACTACGGTTCAAGCAACCACGCAGGATGTACCGCGCTACCTGGATGAAATCGGCAGAAATGCCGCGTTCGAATCCGTTACGGTTACGCCGCAGGTCAGCGGGCGAATTGTTGAGCGGGATTTTCAAGACGGTGAAAGCCTGAGGCGCGGACAGCTCCTGTTTGTCATCGATCCCCGCCCCTACAAAGCGCAGGTCGATTCCGCGCAGGCGACGCTGGCACAGGCAAAGGCGGCGCTCGATCTCGGCAAAATCCAGTTTGCCCGCGACCAGGAAGTCATCGGCAGTAACGCCATTTCGAAGCAGGATTACGACACGAAAAAGAACACCGTCGATGTTGACCAAGCCCAGGTGGAAGCTGCGGAAGCGGCTCTCGAGACTGCCCAGATCAATCTCGATTACTGCTATATTCATTCGCCCATCGATGGCCGAGCCGGCGCCCGCCTGGTCGATGTTGGCAACGTAGTGCAGCCCAACACAACGTCTCTGCTTTCGATCCAGCGCCTGAATCCGATTTACGCGAACTTCACCATCACCGAGGGCGACCTGCCGGCGGTTCAAAAGCAGATGGCCAGCGGCATGTTGAGTGCGGCAGTTCGACTTCCCTCGGATCGCGAAGATGCCGCCAGAAACGGCCGCGTCGAGTTCCTCGATAACGCCGTACAGAACGGCACGGGCACAGTAAACCTGCGCGCCACAATAAGCAACTCCGACCATCATTTTTGGCCGGGCCAATTTGTGGACGTGAAGCTCGTTCTCTCGACAGAAAGAGGAGCAGTGCTGATTCCGAATCAGGCTGCGCAGATCAGCCAGCGTGGGCCCTTCGTATATGTTGTGAAGCCGGATGACACTGCGGAGCTTCGTCCTGTGAAACTCGGGCAGCGGCAGGGCGATCAGGTTGTTGTGACCGAAGGCATCGCCCCGAACGAGCGTGTGGTAGTCGCAGGCCAGATGCTGGTTCGGCCCGGAGGCAAAGTCCATGTCGATGGCAGTTCTACCGCGGCCCCAACTTCAAATGCCAGCGGCAAGGCTGCTCGGAATACAGGAGGCCAGTCGTGAATCTCTCCGAACTGTTTATTCGTCGCCCCGTCATGACGGTGGCGCTGACCGTGTCAGTCATTCTTTTCGGCGTGGCGGCATATTTTCGCCTCCCGGTCAGCGACCTGCCGGCGATCGATTACCCGGTAATTCAAGTGCAGGTCAGTTATCCCGGCGCGACGCCGGAAACGATGGCGAACAACGTGGCTACGCCGCTGGAGCGCCAGTTCATGCAGATTCCGGGGCTTGAGCTGGTGACATCCAATAATGGCCAAGGATTTTCGAGCTTTGTACTGCAGTTCGACCTGGACAAGAGTCTCGATGGCGCCGCCACCGACGTGCAAGCAGCCATCACGCGGGCGCAAGGACAGCTCCCCATCGATCTTCCCAGCCCTCCCACGTTCACGAAAACGAATCCGAACGATCAGCCGATCATGTATATCGCCATGGTGAGCGATACGGCCACCGAGGGCCAGCTCTACGATTACGCAAATACGCAAGTCGGCGAGCGCATCAGCATTCTGCCGGGAGTCAGCCAGGTTGCGATCTACGGCACTCAGTCGGCAGTAAGGATTAAGGCCGATCCTTCGAAGATGGCGGTCCGCAACATCACCCTTGAAGATCTGACCGATGCGATCAAGAACGGCACCGCCTATACGGGGGCTGGCCAATTCGACGGCCCGCATCGCACTTTCCTGTTGCAGCCGCAGGGGCAGCTTATGACCGCCGACCAATACGACGGCCTCATCGTGGGACAAAGCAATGGCGCCCCGGTTTATCTGAAAGACGTCGCGTCCTCGAGCGATGGCTTGCAGAACGAACGCATTGACATGCGCTTCTGGGTGCGCGGCTACCCGCAGCCCGGAGCAACAGTCGTAGTCGGAGTATTTCGCCGCGCGGGGGTGAATGCTGTCCAGGTCGCGAAGTCCGTGCGAGAGCTTCTTCCCACTATTCAATCTCAACTTCCCGGCTCAGTTCTCATCGTGCCCGCCTACGACCGTTCGCAGACGATTGTCGGCGGAATCAAAGACGTGCAGACGACTCTCTACATCGCTTTCGTACTCGTGGTCATGGTGATCTTCATCTTCCTGGGGCGCGCGACCGACACGCTTATTCCCGCCGTCGCCCTGCCCTTGTCGTTGCTGCTCACCTTCATTGCCATGAAGATTCTTGGTTACAGCCTCGACAATCTGTCGCTGATGGCTTTGACCCTCGCGATCGGCTTCTTGGTTGATGACGCCATCGTGTTTCTCGAAAACACCGTAAGACTCATGGAAGGAGGAATGAATGCTTTCGATGCGTCCATTGAATCGGCCAAAGAAATCAGCTTCACCATCCTGGCGATGACGCTTTCGCTCGCTGCGGTGTTCATTCCTCTTGTGTTCATGAGCGGTCTGATGGGGCGGATCTTCCGCGAATTTTCTATCACCATTGTCATCTCAATTCTTGCCAGCGGAATCGTTTCCCTCACGCTCACGCCCTTGATGACCTCCCGGCTGCTGAGCAATCGCGGACAGGGAGCCAGGAAAACCTGGGTGGAACGAGTTTTCGGAGCTTTCGAACGCCGGGTGCTGGACGTTTATGGAGGCTATCTCTGGTTTTTCCTGCGAAATCGCTGGATTTCAGCGCTGACATGGGTGGTCTGCCTCGCGGGCACTGGCTACCTCTTTTATGTCGTCCCGAAGGCATTTCTTCCAGTAGGCGACAGTTCGTTCATCCGCGGCGTTCTGGTGGCGCAGGAGGGAACATCGCCCGACCAAATGCGCGCCTATCAGACGCAGGCGGAAAAAATCATGAAGGCGAATCCCGCCGTGCGCAGCACGTTCACCATGAGCGGAAATGCCAGTTTTCTGGGTTCAAATCAGGCATTCCTGATCGCGTTTCTCAAAGACCCCAAAGAACGCGCCCCCATCGATCAAGTGGCAGGTCAGTTGATGGGCGGAATCGCCGGCACAATTCCCGGGGTGGTGGCTTTCCTTCAACCGAATCCGGCGTTGGAGATCAGCACCGGCGCGACTGCCAACGCGCAGGGCCAATTTGCTTTCGCGCTTTCCGGCATCGATCCCAACGAAGTGTACGCGACCGCCGGAAAGATGATGGCAAAGATGCACGAGTATCCAGGATTTCTCTTCGTGAATTCCGATCTCTACAACCATACGCCCAACCTGCAGGTCGATATCCTGCGCGACCAGGCGAAGCTTTATGGCGTATCGGAGACCCGCATTCTGACGCTGCTGCACGATGCCTATTCGGAAAACTACAGTTACCTCATCAAGAAGGCGACGGATCAATACCAGGTAATTCTGGAGGTGGCTGACGACGAACGCTCCGTTCCGGAAGACTTGAGCAAACTCTACATCAAGAGCGACGACGGCCAGCGCATGGTTCCCCTCAATGCGGTTACCAGTTCGCACTCCCTCATTGGGCCGCAGGCGGTCAACCACATCAATCAATTCACCAGCGTGACCATGTTTTTTAACCTAAAACCGGGATACGCCATCGGTCCGGCAACCCAGTACGTGCAACAAACCGCGAAGCAGATTCTTCCGCCCGGCATCCAGGGCTCGCTGCAAGGGGAAGCTCTGATTTTTCAGAATACGGTTTCGGACCTGGCGATGCTCATGGTGGTCGCAGTGTTCGTCATGTATGTGATCCTGGCGATTCTTTATGAAAGCTACTTGCACCCAATTACCGTGCTTTCGTCATTGCCGGTAGCACTGCTGGGAGGTTTGCTCACGCTCTGGCTATTTGGCGCGGAGGCCTCGCTCTACGCCTACATCGGCATGTTCATGCTGATGGGCATCGTCAAAAAGAACGGAATCATGATCGTCGACTTCGCAGAACAGCGCGTCCGGCAAGGAATTGCCGATGACCAGGCAATTCACGACGCCAGCATGGAACGCTTCCGGCCGATCATGATGACGACCGCGGCAGCGTTGCTGGGCGCGCTTCCGATCGCACTCGGTTATGGAGCGGACGGTTCCTCTCGCCGCCCACTGGGTCTCGTGGTGGTTGGCGGTCTGATTGTTTCGCAGTTCATTACCCTGTTCGTGACTCCAGCCATCTATTTGTACCTGGAGGAGCTTCAGGAAAAAGTGCTGGATCGAGTTCCATTCCTGCGCTCGACCCGAAAACCTGTTCCGGCAACAGAGCCAGCTTTCGCCTTGCAGGAAGCGAGTGGAGATTAATCCCATGAGTCTCAATCTTACGAATCGTTCGCATTTTTCTCTGTGCCTTGTTCTCGTTGTTACCGGGCTGACTGGCTGCGCGGTCGGGCCAAACTACAAGCATCCGAAGATCGACGTTCCGGGCACATATCGTGAGGCGACAGACGGCTCGTCGGGCGCTCCGAATGCCCAGCCTGACCAGGCGAAGCCGCAACAGTCGTCGGAGCAATCTTCGCCGGCGCAATCTTCATCGGCGCAATCTTCGCCGGTTCAGTCTTCGCCGGTCCAATCTTTGGGTGACGAAAAATGGTGGGAAGTTTTTCAGGATCCCGAACTGCAGGCACTGGTTCGCACCGCTCTCAAAAACAACTATGACGTGCGCATCGCCGCGACGCGAGTTATTCAGGCGCAGGCGGAACTCGGAATCACCCGAGCCGATCAGCTTCCTTCTTTAAGCGGAGGCGGCAACGTCACGAGCGTACAGAATCCTAAACTCGGGCCTATTCCTGCCTATGAACTCACGCAGGGAGAAGTTGCCGCATCCGCGGCGTGGAACCTTGACTTCTGGGGGAAATATCGCCGCGCGACCGAAGCGGCGCGAGCCAATCTGCTGGCCAGCCAATGGGCGCAGAAAGAAGTCACGGCGACTCTGGTGGCCAACCTGGCGACCTCTTACTTCCAGCTTCGCCAGCTCGATCTTGAACTGGAAATTTCCAGGCGCACGTTTCGTTCGCGCCGCGACTCTCTGCAGCTGACGCAAACTCTCGAGCAGCATGGCATCGACTCGATGTTGGATGTTCGCCAATCCGAACAACTCGTCTATACGGCTGCTACCGAGATTCCAGATTTCGAGCGTCAGATTGTGCAACAGGAAAACGCGATCAGCATCCTTTTGGGCAACAATCCCGGCGACGTTCCTCGTGGGTTGAGATTGACCGAGCAACCGCATGCTCCGGAGGTTCCGGTCGGCCTCCCGTCGTCGCTACTGGAGCGGCGACCGGACGTTCGCGAGGCCGAGGCCAACCTCATCGCCGCCAACGCGCAGATCGGCGTCGCTCGCGCCGCTTACTTTCCGCAGATCTCTCTGACGGGAACCGCCGGATTCGAAAGTCCAGCGCTCACAAATCTTTTTACTGGCCCGGCAGGCGTCTGGAACCTGGCCGCCTCTTTGACTCAGCCCATATTTGAAGGAGGAAGGTTAAAGTCCAACGTCCGTCTTACTCAAGCGCAGCGCGACCAGATGCTCCTCACTTACCAGCAGACGATCCAGGGCGCCTTCCGGGATGTCTCGAATGCTTTGGTCGCCTATCGCAAGGATCAAGAGTTCACAGCCCAGCAGCAGCACCTGTTCGAATCGGCACAGGATGCGGCTCGACTGTCAGAGGTGCGTTTCAAAGCCGGGACCACGGATTACCTGGAAGTGTTGACCAACGACACGAACTCGTTTACGGCGGAGGTGGGACTGGCGCAGGCGCGAGGCAATGAACTCGTCGCTCTGGTCCAGCTCTATCAGGCTCTTGGCGGCGGCTGGCAATAATACCCTGGTTGAAGCAGGCGAGTGCGGCATATCACGGGTTGCAAATAATCATGCGCAGAACGCCCCGCAGTTCAGCCCAGGGTTCGCATTGGAACACGCATTAGTCTGCTTTCGCAGGAGGCCGGGCCGGGCTACCGTCGGCTTTCACGTAGTGTGCGTACCAACTGAGGTTTCGTTCGAGACGATCCTTAATGTGCGAAGGCGTTTTGAAACTGTGGTACTCGCCGGGATACACCACCAGTTCGGTTTCACGGCCCAGGCTTTTTAAAGCCTGGTACATCTGCTCTCCGCCAAGAATGGGAACATTCCAATCGATGTCGCCGCCCATGAACAGGGTCGGCGTTGTAATGTTTGCGACCCTGTAATAGGGCGAGACCTTATCCCATACAGCGCGGTTCTCCCACGGGTGCCCGAGTTCCACGTCGTAATCGAGGATGTACTGGTCGTGCCCGTAGAATGACGCAAGGAACGCTGTGCCCGCCCCGGAAATTGCCGCCTTGAAGCGTGTGGTCTGCGCAATGATGAAGTCGGTCGAAATGCCTCCGTACGACCAGCCGCCGACCCCCAGTTTGTCAGGATCAGCCACGCCCCGGGCGATGGCGTAGTCGACCATGGCCATGTCGTCTTGATAATCCTTGTTTCCCCAATCGGCGAAGATGGCCTTGCAAAAATCCTGGCCGTAGCCGGAGGAGCCGCGCGGGTTGGGTTCGAGAACGACATATCCGTTGGCCGCAAAGAGTTGCGAAAAGTGATTGAAGTCGCCGTAATAAGAGCCCACCGGCCCGCCGTGCGGATGAAGCAGTGTGGGATATTTTCTCCCCGCCACATAATCCAGTGGCTTAAACAGATAGCCCGCAACGGTGGTGCCATCTTTGCTCTTGAACTTGACGTACTCCGGAGTCACGATCTTAATTTTTGCGATAAACGCGTCATTCACGTGGGTGATGCGCGTCGGAGCTGCGCCGGATGCGGGCATGGTGAAGATTTCTGCCGGCCGGTCCATGCTCGCGACCAGCGCCGCAATGTCGCCTGACCTGGCGATGGTGTAGCCGGAAACCACGAGGTGTCCCGAGATAGCCCGCGTGATCTCTCCGCCGATAGCCGGAGTGCGGAACAGGTTTACCGTTCCGTCATCGTCAGCAGTGAAATACACAAATTTTCCGTCAGGGGAGAAATGTGGCATGCGCGACATGCGGTCGAAAGCCTGCGTAAGCACTTTGGCCTCGCCTCCCTCAGCGGGAGATACGGCTATGTGGTGAGTGGCATAGACAAGCAGCTTCGGCTCAAGCTGCGTGACGTAGGTGATCCACTTGCCGTCGGGCGACCACGAAGGCGCGGTGTCCGACCCCGGGTTGGTTGTGACTTGCGTCAGGTGCGCGCCCTTATCGGTGTTGTCGGAGGCGACCACCCAGATGTTCGAGTCGTATGTGCGGTCGGGATCCGGGATCGAGCGGTTACTGCGGAACGCCAGCAGTTTGCCGTCCGGAGACCATGCCGGCTCGCTGTCGTCAAAGTCACCGGAAGTAATCTGCACAACGGCCTTCGTGGCCACATCGAACACATACAAATGTGTGCGGCGCCTGTCGAGGTAACCGACCGTGTCGGTCTTGAATCGATAACGGTCGATGACGAAGGGAGGCGGTGTCTTCGGTTTCTTCGGGTTCGCGTCCTTATTTTTCTCTTTATCTCCGCTCTCGGGCTTGTCCTTGTCTTTCGCTTTGGCATCTTGCAATTCTTCGGGAGTCGGATCTTGCAGCACGAGTACCAGCCGCTTGCTGTCGGGGGACCAGGCAAAGTCATCGACATCTTGAATCGCATCGGTTAGCCGTTGCGCCTCGCCGCCCATCCGGTTGAGCAGCCAAACCTGGGTCTTGCCTTCATTACGCTTGGAGAGGAAAGCGAGATATTTTCCATCCGGACTCCAGCGCGGATGCGTAGAGGATACGTCTTCGGCCGTCATGACAATGGCTTCGCCTCCGCCGGCCGGCGCCATCCAGATGCGCGTCTCGTTCTTGTCTTCCTTCAACTTGGCAGTCGCGACCGTGTAGGCTACCCATTTGCCGTCTTCGCTGATCTGGGGATCGCGCACGTCGTGGATTTCAAAGACATCGTCTACGGTGATTGCTCGTGGAGCCGATGACGCCGACGGAGGCACTTGAGCTGCCCCGCCTGGGGCGAGAAAGAACGGAGCACAGACTACGGCACAAAGCAGCGATGCAAGTGAGCGGAGTTTCATATCTTTTTTCCCCTACAAGTCTTGAACCTAGCCGCGGGGCGGCTTAAGCGTATAACCGCCAAAGCACACAAACAAATCATTCTTTCTTATGTCGTCCTCTGTACCACATTCGCGTTTTATCGTCCCGCCTTCTGCTCCGGGATTGGGCTGCCCTGGAAGAGAGTTCCCGGTTGCGGCACTGCCTGACTGACGGGTGTCTGTTTGTCTTTGGGCGCGGACTCGTGCCCGAGATGTTGATAGTTGAGAATGGCGTTGAAGACCAGAGCGTAGGTTCCGATGGTCTCGCCGCGATAAACCGGGTTGTTCCCGAACAGCAGCACGTTGCCTTGGCCCAGGTGCGCATTTACCACCACAACGTGCTCGGCAATCGACGAAGCCTTGTCGAGCAGTCCATCGAGCAAAAGGGTCTTGGCATCGGAGAATCGCAATATGACGTCCGGCCGTTCCTGCATCGGAATCACCAGTGGGTTGTTGCGCGTATCTTCCTCATCTAATGCCTTTGGCTCCCAAGGCTCCTGTTTCACAAGCGGCTCGGCTTCGGTAATCTTCCTTCCCTGCGGCTCGTCGCTGTCTTCGACGCTGCCGCGCCCGGTTTCGCGTTTCGCGTAGGGGTCCAGGGGATCGCTCAAAGAGTCCATCAAAGCGCGGCCGCCGGTGCGCCCGAGTATGCTGCTCACATTAAAGGCCATGCCATTGGCGCTGATCACCGGGACGCCAGGCCCGTAGCCGAAAGCGACCGCATGATCGCGGTCGACGAAAACGGTGTTGAGAACGGTACCGACGACGCGAGCGTCGTCGTGCGGAGCGACGCTGACGCCCGGCGCCAGGCCCGTATCGATAGCGAACTGAGCGGTGTCTTCGCAGGTGATGAGAAGCCCGCCTTGCTCAATAAATTTTTTCAGATGATCGAGGCCGTCATAACCCAGGCCGGGCCGAACGTCGGGGGTACTGTCGATGGCGCCGAGGTTTGGGGTCAGGTCGGCTTTCTGCCACGGCATCGGATTGTTCCACAGGGGAAGGCCGTTCAGAATTTCCAGCGTAGAAGCGCGGCCGACGGGAGCAAAAACGATGACATCGTATTTTGTGCGCAGGTCCGGTTCCTTGGCGACGGTTTGCGTGCTGAGGTAGTCGAAGGGCACGCCCGCGTTATCGAAGGCGTAGCGCCACCAACCCTCCGTCTGAGTGCCGAGCCAGGTGTGCATGAACGCAATACGCGGAGCATTCACGGAGTGCAGCGGCACGGACGGCGCCGCGCCGAGCCGCGATGCATCAAGCGACAGGTCGTGCAGAGCTTTCGGTAGGGCGTCATCGGCAGCGTTGGTGATGAGTAACGAGCCCGCCGCGAAATGTTTGCCGTCGGCATCGAAGGATTTCTCCGCAACCTGGATGCTTGCGCCTTTGAGTTTGTAGATGAGAGAGAGCAGCGAAACCTGGCCAGTGTTGGCTACCGCAATCACCGTGCCGGAGCCGGATACATTGCCGGCGAGAGTCGCCGGATCGTCAAGCGGCGTCATCTTCGACTTGAGAATCGTGGGATCGATGACACGGACAACCTTCAGATTGAAGAGATGTGAAAAAGACCACCCGGTATCGTCGTAGGGATGTTTTTGCGGATCGCCCGCGGCCCAAAACTGGCGATCGAGCAGCGCATCGGCAACGCGCGAATAAGGCTGATCCATTCGGATGACGATGCTGCCCGCTGGAAAGGTCTCTGGTTTGGGCTTGTCTCCGCGCTTCTCCGCGGGAACGCTGGAAGTGGCAGCTTCAGATAATTGTTCGATCTCGACGTGCTGGCGCTTCAATACCCTCAGCAACTCGATCTGGCGATTTGTGCCGGCCGGATCAGCGGGAATCACGTAGGCAGCGGGTCCCTCGAGCGATGGCTTCTCGACCGCGCGTTTGCTCTTGTCGTAGTAGTTCTCGAGGAAGTGGTGGGTATTGTGCGAGAAGTAAGACAGAGTGGAGAGCAAAGCGCTTTCTTCGTAGTTGTTGTTATCGCGCTGCGACCAGTTCACCACAGGAAGCGGCGGATTCTGGCGGTACCAGGTGCGCGAGTAATCTTCCGGTTTGAGGATGCGCTTCTCAGTGTCAGCGCCGCCATTGCCGAAGGTTTCATAGAGGCGGCTGATACCGTTGTGCATGCTGGCCAGGAACATCAGATAGCCCGGACTCCAGGTATCGAAGTCGCCGTGAGTGAAGACTCCGGGCATGCCAAAGCGCTGCATCTGGCCGACGTTGTTCCAGCCGAGTTCCGCCCACTCGTCGGCCAGAGTCGGATCGACCCACGCGTTGTAGGGTCCATCGCCTACCGTGTTGTCGTAAAGAAAAGGAACCGATTCGTGCAAGTCGTGGAGCACCTGCGCATGCCAGGCAAGATAAGTATCGAGAACGTTCCGCGTCAGATCGAGAGTCATGGCCATGGCGTCGCGGTTGTTGTCGTGCGCGACGTAGTGACCCCAGTAAAGAAGGCGCGGCCAAATTTCACCGGGATGCGCTTTGTGCCATTTGTAGATGTCGACCATACGGTCGCGGCCGTCGACCTCGACCACAGGCGTGATCAGCACAATCATGTGGGAACGGATGTACTTGATATAAGGCGCATCGTCGACGGCCAGACGATAGGCAAGTTCCATCAGGGCCGTGGGAGCTCCGGTTTCAGGGGAATGGATGGTCCCGGTGATGTAATAGACGGGCCAGGATTGGTCGATGATCGGTCGAGCTTTGGCGTCGTCGAGGCCGATCATGCGCGGATCGGCAAGCTGGGCCAGGCGCGCATCGTTTTCTTTCGCAGCGGCGAGGAGTTTCGCATCGGCGATCGCTACGGCGATCATCTCTCGTCCTTCCTCGGTGTGGCCAATGGTGAAAACCTTCACCCGCGGAGTGCTCGCTTCGAGCAGACGGAAATATTTGTAAACATCTTCTGCATAGGGGAGCATGTCCGGAGCTCCGGACACGTCACCAAGTATCTTAGCCGGTGTGGGCACAGTTTTTGAGGCCGGAAGGTAATCGACCAGCGGGGAAATGAACGAGGGATCGGTTGTGTACTTGTGAATCTGGTCGGTGTACTGCTGATCGATAGCCTGGCCGGGATCACGGGCGAAGGTCGAATTCAACTCCTGTGAGAAGGCCGACGCAGTGGGCAGGAATGTGGAGCAGACAACGATCAGAGCGAGTCTAGCGGTGTTCATTTTCCCTCGTTTTCGATTCGCTTTCTTGGCGTCCAAGTGTCACACAAATCGGCTGCCGGAGGAAACCTGATCTTAAACCGCCATGTGTTATTAGCGTCTACATTTGGCCGTCCTCTCATTCAGCGCATTGTAGTAATGCATCAGATGGGTTCACACTGTTGGTCGAAATGCTGCCTGTTTTCCGAGCGATTCGGGTGGGTTGAGTTGTTCGACTCGGGCTTCGTCACAAGACCGATTGCCGACCGGCTTCGGTTCTCTGTGACCGAGTCGAGGTTCGATGCCCGGCGCCACGGAGTACGTCGCGGGCCATCCGATTTAGAAGGGGGTACTGTACTCGCGGGGGTGGAGGGACGGGAAACGCAAACTGATTAAAATTCGAGGCGCCACGCAGCATGGCGCCTCGAAGTTCTCTAAGCTAGAAACGAACGCGAGCGCCGAGTTCGATGTTTCGCGGCTCTGCCTCGCCATTGACTCCGATGCCATTGTCTGGCGCGGTATTGTATCCGAGAGAACCAAACCCGCCAGTGTTGTAGAGACCGAGGTAGTTATCGGTCCACTGATTATGATTCAAAACGTTGGCGAAGACGCCCTGGAATTCCAGATTGATACCCTCGGTAACCCGAATGCTCTTCTTGATGCTGAAGTCCATATTCCAGTAAGCGAGCCCGCCGAGGATTCCCGAGCCTCCATCCCGTGTATCGATTCCGAGAATTGGGTTGCGCCAGTTCGAGGACTGGAGCACTCCGTTCGGGAAATAGTTCACCGGGAACCCATTGGTTTGAGTCGAGCAGAAGCCCGAATAGTCATTGCCCGGACAGTAGTAGGCATGACGGTTGGGAACGGCGCCGATGGGGACGGCGTTTTCCATGTCATAGTCACCGCAGCCGATGCCGTCGCATGAACCGAAGGATTGGTAATTAGCATAGGTGGTCCCGACCTGCGTGGGAACGCCGGACCCGGCGGCGAAAATGGTAGAGAACGTCCATCCGCCCAGAATTCGCCCCGTGACTCCATTCTGTCCTTTATAGAAAGGAGGCTGGTAGACAACAAACGTGTTGTAGATGAATTTGCGGTCCCAAGCCTGTCTCCCATACTGTTCGCCCAGATTGAAGTCATCTAAGGTATTGAGTTCGCTTGAGGATTGCGCCTGCGCCGCCGTCCCCAGAGCCTTCGACCAGGTGAAGTTGGACTGCATCGTCACTCCGCGCCAATCAGACGTCTTGACGGAAACGAAGCCGGCGTTGTAATTGCTGTAGCCAATGCTGGCGTTCTGAAACGCCCCATCGGTAAATGCGCCGGAGCAGCCAATCGTAGTCACACCATTGCAGGTGCTGGGTATTGGAGTGCTCTGCATGCTGCGAGGGAAGTTAAACGCACCCACATTTCCGTTGACATCCGTACACCCGCCAACTGGGCAGCCCACGCCGCTGTCCAGATCGCTCCAGAGAGACCAGACCTGCGCATTCTCAAGGTTTTTCGTACCGCTTGCACCCTCGTTGGCTACGACTGCAGCCGTGCAACTGGAGAAGCCATTGCAATAGCCTGTGCCTTTCAAAGCGTGCTCGAAGAAGGGCTGCGGCGTAACGGCACCGGCACTGGGTCCGGCCGAGCCGCCGCAACCGCCACCCGCCAAACCTGCAATACCACCGCAATATTGCAGGACCATATTGGCGTAGGCTTGTTTAAATTGCTGCCCGCCGAGCGTCATCATGTAGGGAACCGGGTTGAGTTCGACCGGTTGATACTCGTGGGTAATTCTGCGTCCGATATAGCCGAGCTCCAAGGTGACTCGATGGCTCAACTGACGCTGCAGGGTGAGATCGAACGCATCGATCGCGTTGGCGCGGAAACTCGGATCCAATCCCTCGGGGGAGGACGAGAAGCTGTTGTTGAATCCAGGATAGGTTGGCTGGGGCAAGGTCGCGCTCGCAAGCGAGATCAGCGGGACCGTTGGGCCACCGGCGGCAGAGGCGCTT
>JASICF010000647.1 GCA_030044775.1 Candidatus Sulfotelmatobacter sp.
AGACCGCGTGCAGGCCGGGATAGCAGATCAGAACTTCCGCATACGAACGCGCAGCCGGATCTGACTCGAAGACGGCGGCAATATCTTCGCGCACGGATTGGAAGAAGCCGGGCACGGCTCCATCTTACGTCGAATGGCGGAAAGTGCGAATAGCATGGCGTAGGACTCTGTTCCCACCCTGTCGCAAAAGACGCGACAAGGGTGGGGCAACCATGGTTCCCCGGATTCGTCTGAGTTCGTTCGGGCTGCGGACCCTCCCCCACCCCCCCTTCGCCTAAACTCTCTTGAAACACAAATGTGGCGAATTTTTCTTCGCAAATACCGTCTTCTACTTGAGTTAAATCTGAAAATCTTTCGAATGAGGAATTTAGCTGGCCGGGTTGTCAGCGCTGCGAGTGCCGCTGCCCGGTTTGCACTCTCCTTGGCTGGACAATGATGGAGTATTGCGATGGCTGTGCGAAAGGGCAATGGTCACAGGAAGGCTGTGGAGAGAACGACCAACGGCGAGTTCGAAAGCCCTCAGTTCAACCGCAGCGGCGGCTGCCCGGGCGGTTGGGGATGCGGCATGAAGGCGTTTTTGCCAACCTGAATTTTGCATCCGCGTTCGTCGAACAGGCGAGCAACTCTGCGATGACCCTCCGATGAATAGAGATATCGAACCGCCTGCCAGGGAGCAGCAGGTTCCTCACCCGCGCTTTGGCGCGTGTTCGGAATGACATCGTCGTTGATGGTGGGTCCGGCGGGACAGCACGGTTGCCGGACTATGCCGGATTGCTGCTATCCGATCTCCGCTGTGCGATTTCCGCAGCGATGAGGCCCAGTGGTCACAGACTGAGTTCGCCTTATTCTCCTAACGTTGAAGCATGGCCGCGGTTTTGATTTGTCAGCATGTAAAGAAGGATGGGGTGAGGTGCGGGTCTCCGGCGATGAGGGACAAGCGGTACTGCTTTTTTCATCAGCCGGAGCGTCAGCGTGATGCGAGGCGAATGGCCGAACGCGAGCGGCAGAGGTGGCTCGAGAAGGTCGATTTGAATGACGCAAAGGCCGCGCAGAGGGCGCTGTGGGAAGTGATGTGGCGGGTTATCGAAGGAAGAATCGAAGGCAAAAAGGCGGCGGAGATTATTGAGAGGCTGCGCGACTCACGTCCTTTCGCAAAAGACGCGACAAGGGTGGGGCGGCCCGGCTGCGAGCGAAAAGCAGGTTCCTCACCCGCGCTTGAGCGCGTGTTCGGAATGACATCGCACAGAGGAGGGAAAGAATAAGGGGATTGTAGTTAGCCGCCGTAGTGGAAGCCGCCGCTTTCGGCGACCGTCATGCGGAGATACTTGTAAGGGTTGACCGGGGTATCGTTGATGCGCACTTCGTAGTGAAGGTGAGGGCCGGTGGAGCGTCCGCTGGTGCCGACATAACCGATTACATCGCCGCGATGAACTTCCTGTCCGGGCGTGACCGCAAAGCCGGAAAGATGACCATAGCGAGTGGAGATGCCATGGCCGTGATCGATCATGAGGGCTTTGCCGTAGCCGCCAAGAAAATCCGCGAAGGTCACAACGCCGTCGGCGGGAGCAATGATTGCATGGCCGTAGCTGCTGCCGATATCTACGCCGCTATGGAACGCGCCTTCACCGTTAAAGGGATCGATGCGCTCGCCGAAGCTGGCCGTGACCTGGCCATCGACGGGCCAGAGGTTTGGCGCTGAATTCGCCCGATACCAGTCTGCCGTGGTGGCGTTCTTGGTTAAGCCGAGGCTGATGCCGACTGTGGCTGCGCCGGTAAGAGCGGAATTCCGCAGGGCGCTTAGCTGATCGAGCGAAGAAGAGACTTCGTCATCCTGAATATTTTGCTCGGATGCGGTTACCAGCGACGGTTGAGCCTTCAAACCGTAGAGTGCGGAAACCTCGCTGGCAATCGAGCCTAAGGAGGCCACTTGCACATCGCGTTCCTTGGCGACCTGTTCGAGGCGGGAGTACCGGTCCCGCAGTTGCTCTTTTTCCGTGCGCAATTCGTTATAGTGAGAAACCTTCAGCAGCATGCGCGCGTAAGAGCTGGCGATGCCGGTGAGGCTGAGAAATCCAATCGCGGCGCCTACAACGAACACATACAAATAGTGAACGGGAATGGGAACCTTGCGCAGTTGCCCGTCGTCGCCGCGGGCCACAAATAGGATGTAGAAGCGTTTGCGCAAATAAAATCCTTCCGTCTTGAATGATCAGGGCCGGAATTACAGGCAATGTTCTGAGGTTGCAGAAAGCCTGCTCGGACCAACTGATTTTTTCGGGCACGCTCCCATCGCGGGAATGGAGAATTCAGACGCGCCCTACTTCTACCGAACCAAGGAGCAAGCTCGAAAACCGCTCTGTCTGCAATCGACGATGGATGCAGAACTTAGCTTGTCCCAAAGGTACTAAATTCGCTCGGCCAGAGTTATGTGAATGACAGGTAAAAGGTAGCAAACCAGGTTCCTGGTGTCAACGACCCGACGATAGATGGGAGATTACTTAAGACGGAGTAACCACAAGTCACCTCCTGGTGGTTACCTGCGCGGATGGGCCATGGCGAGATTGCGCGAAAAGGGCACGCAATTGCGTGCTAGTTGCTGTTCTCTGTGCCGGTCCTAGGCATGACCGTGGCGGGAACTGGATCGTCCTCGCTGAGCAATGGCGCCGTGATTCGCAGAGCTTCAACCTGCTGCTTCACTTTTGACAATTCTTGTTCTTTCTTCCGCAATAATTCCATTACGTCGATCACGAATTCAGCTCCCGTATCATTACAACAAAATTTATCACTTCCAAACTCTAGGCGCGTAAGCGGCAAAGGACAATGCACAAAGGTACGAAGCCCGGCGCCCAACGCATTCGCTTAATGCCCGGAATGGTAGGGATGACCTTTTAGAATCGTGAACGCGCGATAGAGTTGCTCCAGCAGAACCACGCGGGCAAGTTCATGCGCCAACGTCATCTTGCCCAGCGAAATCTTATATTGCGCGGCTTGCAGGACCGCGTCGCTGAATCCATCGGCCGGCCCAATCGCGAAGATCAGCGGCACTGGATTGCGATTCTGGCAATCTCCCAGAAATTGTGCGAATTCTTCCGATGAAAACTGTTTGCCGCGCGAATCCAGCAGCACCAGCGTATATCTCCCGGAGTTCCGGCCTGCCTTCCCTCCACCGGTTAAAGTCGGCAGGGCCGACTCATCGCGCAGGGCGACAGTTTCAAGTTGGACATATCGCGAAATCCGCTTTACATATTCTTCCGTCAGCGACTGAATCGCCGGCTCTTTCGTTTTTCCGATCCAGGCAATTTTTATCTTCACGGCAGCCTGCTTAGGACGCCAGAGCTAAGCCTCCTTGCGTCGGAGCGAAGCGGCGCGCTTGCGGGGCGCAACAGATTTCTTGAGCGCGGTTCTGGACCGTGTTTTCGCTTTCAGGTCGGAAGGCTCGAGCCGCCTCGCGGTTTTCCACAAACGCTCCAGGTCATAGAACTTGCGTGCTTTCTCGGAAAAAACATGCACCACAAAATCAACGTAATCGACAAGGATCCACTCTGCTTGCTTGTATCCTTCTACTTGCGCGGGTCGCAAGCCGGCGGTTTTCAAGCGCAGTTCGACTTCGTCGGCGATCGCCTGTACCTGCCGCGGGTTGGTGCCGCTACAGAGAACAAAGTAGTCGGTAAACGCTCCCGACCCCTTCTCCATTTCGAGAATTGAAAGTTCTTCAGCTTTCTTATCGAGGCACGCCTGGATGGCGGCGGCCACTTGTTGCTTGAGCTCATTTTTCTTCATGCAGAAATTAACGCCGGATAATGGCCGCGGTTCGCGGCGAGATTGCGAGCTTTTATTGTAAACGACGCAGGCCGTGCACTTTTTCCACCGCACGCAGGATGCGCCTCGAGGAGTGGAGACAGATGTTAACTGCCTTTGTACAGACCTATTTTCCGGATGTACTCCCCAACCGCAGGATCGACAAAGCGGGCGAGCGACTTTCCCGCGGCTGCAGCCTCACGAACCGCGGTGGAAGAAATCGGTTGATAGACCTTGTCGAGCAGGTGGATGGTGACCCCGGTCAACACGAGGTCTCCCGTGGCCGGCTGTTTGCGGAACGGGTGCGTCACTTCCTGCCGCGGGCGCAGGCTTGCAGGCAGGGCGTTCGCCACATCGGCAAGAGAAAATCCCGGCCGGCTCGCCACCAGGAATTCGCACTCCCGGAACAATGCCTCAACCTCATGCCACTTGGCAATGTCCTTGAATGCATCCATGCCGGTCAGCAGGAAGAGGCGATCCAGTTTCTTGAGAGACTGTTTCAAGCGCCGCACGGTGTCGATCGTGAAGTTTGGTTTCGCGGCGGGCGCTTTTCGGGGATGTTCAGTTGGGCTCTCCGCCTGTGGCCCTTCGAGGAGGGAAGGCACAAAGTCTTTTTCCTGTGAGGTAGCCAGGGCAATCATGGCATAGCGGTGGGCAAAATCCGACAACGGCTGCAGTTGCTTATGCGGGGGAACGTTCGCCGGAACGAACAAAATGCGCGAAAGCTTGCAGCGTTCGCGCGCGGCACGCGCCAGAGCCAAGTGTCCGAGATGAATTGGATCGAACGTGCCGCCGAACAGGCCGATATTCATGCGCGACTAGTCTCTGCGTTCTTCAGCTTGCTTGGCAAGTTGCGCTCCGGCACTGCCACAGCCAGCGGAACGCTACCTCAGGCCGAAAAACCCCAGCACGACGGTGAAAACGATCACTGACAACACGGTCAATGTGACCATCACAAATTTACGATCGTGGTCGACGGCGAACGCATAGACCGAGACCACGACACGGGAAATCGGCGTCAGAATCAGCAGGACGGTTGCAATCATCATGATCACCGTCGGATCAAACGAGCAAATGCCCCCAACAAGAACGCGCCAATGATAGTGTTGCTTGACCCACTCGGGAGTGAG
>JASICF010000648.1 GCA_030044775.1 Candidatus Sulfotelmatobacter sp.
TTCAAATCTTCGCGTACCGATTTGGAATTCTCCAGCATCGCGGGCGAACTTGATCTCGATTCCGATGATCTGCATGCCGAACAACTGGTGGGTCCGGTGCACTTGGTGACCCGGTCCAAGGAAATCAATCTGGAAGATGTTTCCGGCGATGTTCGCGTGCAGGACGATAATGGCGGGATTGAGGTATCCATGCGCTCGCTGGGCAACGTGCAAATCGACAACCGCAGCGGCGACATCCACTTGAGTGTCCCGGAGAAAGCGGGGTTTCATGTCGATGCCCGCGTGCGCGATGGCGAGATCGAATCGGACTTTCCGAGCATAAAAATCGAGAACAGCGACCGCGAATCGACCGCCAGCGGCACCGTAGGCAACGGCGCATCTCACATCGTGATCAACAACGAGCACGACGGTGTCGAAATTCGCAGCAACCGGCGGCAAGCTTCCGCCGGTCCAGCGGCACCGGCAGTCCCTGCGACACCGGCACTTCCGCCCAAACCTGGCCGGAAACTGCCCGCGCCAAACTCAAAAGTGGAACCGACGGAAAACTGACTTTGCACCTCATAGACCCATTCGGCTTGTCCTCCTGAGCAAGGATTCCGTTCCCAATGCCCAGCCGTGCGTACAGATGTCTTTACCTTGGCTCGCGGCATCTGCGACACTGAACGTTCATGGGTAGAATCCACATTCTCTCTGAAGCCGTCGCGAATAAGATCGCCGCGGGAGAGGTTGTCGAACGTCCGGCCTCGGTCGTCAAGGAGCTTCTCGAAAATTCGCTCGATGCCGGCGCAACCAGAATCAAAATCAGCGTTGAGGCGGGCGGCAAAAAGCTCATCCAGATCACCGACAACGGTTGCGGCATGGTGCGTGACGACGCCATGCTGGCTTTCGAACGGCACGCCACTTCGAAGCTGAAAGATGCCGACGACTTGCTGCGAGTCGCTACGCTGGGCTTCCGCGGCGAGGCCTTGCCTTCCATCGCGTCGGTTTCGCGCCTTGGCCTGGAAACCCGCGCCGCCGAGGCTGCCTCCGGAACCGTCATCGAAATCAATGGCGGCAAGCTTGCCCGCGTCGAAGAAGCCGGATTGCCGCAAGGGACGGCGATCACGGTTCGCGATCTGTTCTTCAACACGCCTGCGCGAAAGAAATTTCTAAGAGCGGAATCGACCGAACTTTCGCACATTGCTTCGCTGGTAACGCACTACGCGCTCGCCCATCCCGATAAGCATTTCGAGCTTCATTCATCCACCAACGCCATGCTGGTTGCTCCTCCGGTCGCGGGACATAGCGAACGCGTCTATCAGCTTTTCGGCAAGGAAACGCTCGATCAATTGATTCCCGTAGCCGCCGAGCAAAAGCTCGAGCGCATCGGACTGCCGCAGCCGCCACCGTGGAGACGTCAGCAGATCGCCGAGAAAAGCCTGGAAGACGAAGATGTCATCGACTCCTCCGCGCCTGGCGAAATGCGCCTGCACGGCCTCGTTTCCAAACCGGAAATTCAGAAACTGAACCGCAACTCGATTTTTGTTTTCGTTAACTCGCGCCTCATCCGCGACCGGTTGATCCAGCACGCCCTCACCGAGGCTTACCGCAACATCATTCCACCGACGGTTTACCCCGTAGTTCTGCTGTTTCTCGAGATGCCGGCGGGGGAAGTCGACGTGAACGTCCATCCATCTAAAACGGAAGTTCGCTTCCGCCAGTCCACCTCAATGCATGATTTCGTGCGTGATTCAATTCGCGCTGCATTGATGAAAGCCCGTCCCGTGCCGCAGTTCGTGGCGGAGATTCATGCGCATGCGACGGCGACTCCCGGCTTGACGCCCGGAGCGCGCGAATGGGAGCTCCCTTCCGATTTGGGAGCAAGCGAGACAGCCTTGAATTCGGTTCCTGACGCGAAGCTGGAGGGATTTTCTCTGCGAGCGCCACAGGCACCGGCCCTCCCGGACCGTTTTCATTTTGCAGATGGCATCGCGGTGGAGGCGAATGCGGCTGTTCCAACCGCCCGCGGCGTGCTCGAGCACTCGTTTGCCGGAGACGTGGATCCCGTTCCGGACGACAGCTGCGCTCTCCCCCTCGATCTTGCCGAGGAAACGGATGGAGGCTCCACGCTGGGTGCGCTCTGTTCTCTTCGCCCGCTTGGCCAGATTCGCAATTCGTTCATACTGGCGACAAACGAAGATGGCCTCTGGATCATCGACCAGCACGTCGCCCACGAGCGCGTGCTTTTTGAGCGCATCCTCAAGCAGCGTGCGGCGCAAAAAGTCGAAAGCCAGCGCCTGTTGATGCCTATCGTGCTCGAGCTTTCTCCCGCGCAGCAAGCGGTATTTGCCGAAATTGCCGATGAACTGGCGCACAACGGATTCGAAGCCGAACCTTTCGGCGCCCGCAGCGTCGCGGTGAAAGTTGCGCCTGCCGGCGTGGATGCCGCACAGGTCGAGCATATGCTGCACGAACTGCTCGATCAGATCTCGCGCGAAGAGCAATCGCTTAATCTCGAAAAGATTCGCGCCCGCATCGCGGCTTCGATCGCTTGCCACGCGGCCATAAAAGTGAACATGCCCCTTGAGCAAAATAAGATAGCTTGGCTGCTTGCCGAACTCGCCAAAACCGACCACCCTATGTCCTGCCCGCACGGGCGTCCCGTCGTGTTGCGGTATTCTGTTAAAGACATTCAGAAGGCGTTCAAGAGAATTTAGTGGTGAGCAGCGAGCAATGAGCATGGAGCGGATCGGAAACCTGGTCGCTCATTGCTCATCGCTCGTTGCTCACAGCCTCCAATGACCGATCTCGAGCTTCAACAGCTTCGCCGCGAGAAGTGGCGCCTCGACGGCAACCCCATCCGCACCATTGAGGAGGCGCGTGCATTTATCGAGAGTGTCGGATTCTGCCTGATGTATCCCACGCGCCCGCCGATGGGCCTGCCCACCTTCATCGGCGCATTCGCGGGGTCGGACGATCATCTTCCCACCTGGCAGCATGCATTTTCCGATCCGCGATCCGCCGCGGCAACCGGCCTCATGGTGCGGCTGCTGCGCGAACGCTCGGCGTACGAAGCGAATATCTTCGACGAGAACAATGCCTTCCTGGTTGCTGCTTCTGCGTTTCCTTTTTTCTATGCGCTTGTCGGCGAACGTAATCCGAAGCTAGCGCCCCGGCCTGGCCCGCGGTCGCCGTACTCGCAGCTCGCCTGCGACGCGTTTGAATTGATCCATCGCGACGGCCCAATCTCGAAAGAGAAATTGCAGGAGGCGCTGGGAAAAAGCATATCGCTGCCCGCACTCGACAAAGCCCTGGGCGAACTCTTTGCCAAATTGCGTATCACCCGCGTCGACTACAAAGCCAATGCCGGCGGCTCCTATTGGGATGTGCTCTATCGCTGGGCGCCCGATGCCGTCCGCGAAGGCGCAGGCATATCCGTGCCGCAGGCGCTTTCGGCGCTGGTTTCGAAGTATCTCGATTGTGTCGTCGCAGCCGATCAAGCCGAGCTGGAAGTGTTTTTCGGAAATTTCGTTGCCCGCTCGCGCGTAAAGGAAACGGTCAATGCATTGCTTGCCGCGCGCGAGTTGAGCTTCGTCCACGTCGGCGGCAAGTCGATGCTTCAGATGACGCCGGCGGTTGCGCCAAGGGCAGTGATTCCCGCGAACCCCGCACCCGCCAAGAGATGAGCTTTCTGCCGTGTCTGATCTTCCGGAAAATCGCAGAGCGGGTTCTTACCGTGGCCGCATCGCTCCTTCGCCGACGGGATTGCTGCACGTCGGCCACGCGCGAACGTTCTGGACGGCGTTTGAACGCGCCCGCGAACATAGCGGTTTCCTGATCCTGCGCAACGAAGACCTGGATGTTCAGCGCTGCACGCCGGAATTTGCAGCGGCGATGATTGAAGACCTTCGTTGGCTTGGAATCCGGTGGACCGAGGGTCCGAATTGCGGCGGGCCTTACGGACCATATACGCAAAGCGAGAGGCGCAAGTCTTATCTGGAAGCGTGGAAGGAATTGTGCGAGAAAGGATTTATCTATCCCTGTGCCTGCTCGCGCAAAGAAGTAGCGCAGGCCGCGAGCGCGCCCAATGATCTGGATGACGAACCGGTGTATCCCGGAACATGCCGGCGAGCGGCCAATGCTGCTTCGTGGCGATTGCCCGCCGGCGTAAACTGGCGGTTTCGCGTGCCGGATGGCGAGGAGGTTTC
>JASICF010000095.1 GCA_030044775.1 Candidatus Sulfotelmatobacter sp.
CGCATTCATATGTAAAACCATAGAAAACCGGGGCCAAATCTTCCAATTTAAGAGATCGCTTCTCTCCGTTTCTCACAATGCATTGAAAACAAAAGACTGTTTATCGAGAATGTTTTGGACCGAGATTTGCTCATGCAGTCTGTTCTACGTGTCAGCTACCTGTCTTTGCTCAAGGCAGAGCTTCGAGGGTGGGCTCCCAGGTTCCTAGTCCAGGCCCTCGGTCGCAACAACAAGAACTTTCAGAACGAAAAAAGTCATTCATTTGAGGAAGGTAACTATGAGTCGTGTGTCAAGATTTTGGATGTTCACGCTAAGCCTCATCGCAACATCGCTGTTCGTGGGCAATGTTTTCGCACAGGAAACCACCGGCGGCCTGCAGGGAACGGTCAAGGATGCCAGCGGGGCTGTGGTTTCGAAGGCGAAGGTCGATCTCACCGGCACATCGCTGGTTGGCGAAAAGACTTTGGCAACCGACGCAAGTGGCTATTACCACTTTGCTAACCTGCCACCCGGCGCTTATACAGTGACGGTGAATGCCCAAGGCTTCTCGGAGCTAAAGCGGGAAGGCATTGTGATCGAAGTTGGGCACCTTCCGACCCTCGATCTAGTGTTGCAAGTCGGAGCGGCCAGCCAGGTGGTCGAGGTTAGCGGCGAGGCGCCGGTCATTGATGTCACGACCAATACGAACCAGACCAACCTCACCAATCAGGTCCTGAACGACACGCCGCACGGCTATAGCTTCCAGTCGGTTATCCAGTACGCCCCGATGGCGCGCCAGGAGCCTCTTGCCGGCGGGTCTGCCACGATGGGCGCCGGCGGCACCGGCGGAGCCCTGCCGGGCAGCAGCGGCAACGGCATGGCCGTCGGCTTTTCTGTAGGAGGCGCTGCTGATTCTGAGAACAGCTACCTGGTCGAAGGCCAAGACACGGAGAATATTTCCGGTGGTGCTTCAAGCGCCAACGTTCCCTTCCAGTTCATTCAGGAAGTGCAAGTAAAGAGTTCGGGCATCGAGGCGGAACACGGAGGCGCTCTTGGCGGCGTAGTCAACGTTGTCATGAAGAAGGGCGCTAACGCTTACCACGGCTCGTTTTTTGGAACTTATGAGGCAGACAAGCTAGACGGATCTTCGAGCCCCGTTGATCGTTACAATCCGGTCACCACTCCGGTTACCGGGTTCGACGATCCCTCTCAGATCTATCAGCCTACGAGGGACCACTTCAGCATCGTTCAGCCCGGCTTCACCGTCGGCGGCCCGATCCTTAAGGATCGTTTGTGGTTCTTTCTGGGCTTTGCCCCAGAATACAACGCCCTCGCCAGAACGGTGAACTTCGCGCCGTCTACATTCCCGGGCAATTCTGCCCTTGGAAACCAAATCTTCACAACCGACAACCAGCAATACTTCAGCACTGCCAGGCTTGACTTCACCGCTACGCAGAAGATCCGGCTCTTTGGCTCGTGGTTGTACCAGTACACCCGCGAGAGCGGCGACAGTCTGCCGGCGCCAGATTCAACGACCGGCTTGCCAAATACTGGGATCACAGTTAGCGGTGCCGCGCTATCCGGTATCAATAGTCCTCTTACTCAGTATTCGCATGGCCTCGGTTACTCGGCGCCGAATGCGACTTACAACGTAGGCGCTGATATCACCCTCACGCCGAAGATCATTTCGACCACTCGCCTTGGCTACTTCTTCCAGAACTATCACGACTTTGGGTGGCCGAACGCGGGAGTGGACCTTAGCTTCCAGACTTCTGGCTTAACCGCGACGGGTACGCCCGCACTTGATAATTCGGGCAAACCCTTGCCGGCAAATTTGGCGCTGGCCGCTGGCACGACCACGGCTCCCTTCGATACGAGCTTCACACAGGTCAATGCCAGTAAGCACTACCAGTTCGATCAGGACGTAGCATTCTTTAAGAGCGGTTGGTGGGGTACCCACAACATCAAAGGTGGCTACCAGCTGAACCATCTGTCGAACATCATCGACCAGCACGGCAACCTGCCCTTCGCATTCATGTATGTTGGCGCTGGGCAAAGCTATCCCGCACAAACAGTCTTCGGAGATGGCAACTGCGCCGTACTGGGGAAGGAATACACCGCAACTGTAAATGGGACTGTGACGCCACTCTGCACTGGTCAGTACGGCTATGTGAAAGTGCAGGACTTCGCGACTGTCCTGAAAACAACCTCTGGCGCTTATGCTCCGGCTACTGACTGGAACCACGCTTTATTCATCCAGGATGCCTGGACGGTATCGCACGGTCTAACTCTGAACCTTGGTCTCCGCGTCGAGAAGGAGAGCTTGCCTGCTCCGTCTGGAATAGGCGTTGCTGGCATCAGTTCGATCAATTTCTCCTGGAGCGATAAGATCGAGCCTCGCCTCGGAGCCGCCTGGGGATCTGCCAACGGCAAGATGAAAATCTTCGGCAGTTATGGCGTCACTAATGATGTTATGAAGCTCCTGCTCGCCCAGACCTCGTGGGGAGCGCAGGGTTACGAGGATTGCACTTATCCTCTCGGTCCGGATGGAACCGCAGCTGGATTTCAGCAGTCCGATCTCGATTTCATCTTCAACGCTGCTGGCCGCGCCTGCCCGACCGGCGTCTCCAATGTGGGAGCCGTCTTCGCCAATGGCGCAGTTCCGTCAGCTCTGACCGACAAGAGCGGAACTCAACTGATTGAAAATATCAACCTGCGCCCGGAGGAGCCAGTCTCACCCGGCGTGAAGCCTTATCGCCAGCACGAGTACGTGGCGGGCTGGGACTACCAGATTTCGAGAAGCTGGGCTTTTGAAGCGCGTTATGATCGTCGCCGCCTCGACCACGTAATCGAGGACGCTTCGTTGGCCGATCCAAGCGCTTTTGAAATCTATACGATCGTCAATCCTGGCCAGAATGTGGACAAGACGTTTAACGGTTATGCCCAATACCTGACGTCGATCGGCGATGCATTCGGCCCGGGCACGGCTGCATTTAACCCACACGGTGCATTCTGGACAGGTAGCGGCCCGGGTGGTACCTGCGCTGGATGTCCGAACATGCCCACGGCGATCCGCAACTACGACGGCCTTGAATTCCGCCTAACCAAGATGCAGAGCAGGGGCTGGTCGGGAATGTTCAGCTATACCTGGAGCAGCCTGTGGGGGAACTACACCGGTCTGACTACCACCGACCAGATCGATGGCGGCACGACCGGGCGCAACTCGCCTGACACCACCCGTTCGTTCGACGAGCCATTCTATTATTTTGGCGCTAATGGGAAGTCGGATGACGGTCCGTTACCCACAGACCGGCCAAACGCGTTGAAGGGTTTCGCGTACTACACGCTGCCCTGGAAGGGCAATACCAACACCACAACCTTCGGACTCTTCCAGGTTGCTTACCAAGGCAGCCCGATGAGCGCGTTCTCCGACGAGGGCGTGGCTATCGGAAACGGTACTGGGGCTCCTTTCCCTTACGAAGCCACGTACCTTTTTGGCCGCGGCAACTGGGATAACGTAACTCAAGACGCGACCGGGGCTGTCTCGTTCGGTGCGCCTTATGCCCGTCGTACGCCGTGGTACACGCAGACTGATTTCAACCTGTCCCATGCCATCAAGGTGAACAAGAACAATGAGGCACAGGCGCTAACCTTCAACGCAACTTTGACTAACCTGTTGAACCAGCGCTCTGTGACTTCTTACTGGGCGGGCTTCAACTCGAACTATCTTGGTACGCCCATATTGCCAGGCGGAAAAAACATCTTCGAGGGCGCAGCTTTTTACCAGGCTGCAGAAGAAGGGTTCAACGTGCAGACGGCAGCTGCAGATGGTGGCATGGTTTTGAACTCGCTCTACGGCCAGCCGTACCTCTGGCAGCAATCACGGAAAATCCGTCTCGGGGTCCAATTCAACTGGTAACGGACTCCGTGGTAAAACAACTTCGGGAGGCCCTTTGGGCCTCCCGATTTTTTTTGAAAAACTCTCTGATTTTCCCCAACCCAGGATCCGCTCAGAAAAAACCGATGGCTACTTCCCGAACATCGGATAGTGGCTAGCCGCTCCCATAAAAAACAGCAACGGAATCGACAAGAACGCATTGGCGCGCGACACCAGGAACGCCTGCCGTGCCATCGCTTTTGCTTTTTCCGGCATCGGAGTGCCGTCGGCCGCGTTATCCCTTGTCCACTGAATCAGGCGTTTTTGAATGCGCCAGATGACTCCCCACACATTCAACAGCATGACCCATCCGATGCCGCCCCCGATCCCGATCGACAGCAAGCGATTGCTCTCCCACCCGTGGTTGTTCCACGCCAAAAATACCCACGCCCCAAGAGTCGTAAAAATTGCATACGCCGCGCCAACGAACCACCCCTTGTCGAATAGAATTCCTTTTCGGGGCGCCCCGTACCAGTAAAGAATTGCCCAGACGATCGTCCAGATGAGAAAAAAGCTGCCCATCGCCGTCCCCGATGACGCGCCCGCGAACCCCTGAAGCTGCGCGTTATGCGCATCCGTTGCGACGATAATTCCCCAATAAATCAGTCCCATCAGGACGGTCAACGCTGCTGAGATGCGGAACCACCACAGTGCCCTTAGCATAAGCGAGGGCATCACCTTACCCTTGGTGGTCGCGTCCAGCTCTTTCATAAGCGGAACATTAACGAGATTGAAGAAGTAGAGCAGCCCAATCCAGGTGATCCCGGCGAGAAAGTGAATCCAGCGAATCAAGATCAAGAAGATAGTGTTGAAGTCGGTGGGGAAATGAATCTCGGGTCCAATGAAGACTGCGGATGAGATAAACGTCGCGGTCACGC
>JASICF010000649.1 GCA_030044775.1 Candidatus Sulfotelmatobacter sp.
GTTGCCGGGCTTGGTTTCTTGAGGTCTATTGCGTCAGGCTGGTTAATGGAATCTACCCGTCCCGTGAGAACAACGATATCTACCCTGCGATTTTGAGCGCGTCCCTGCGAGGTGAGATTACTCGCGATTGGGTGGTACTGCGCATAGCCCGCCGCCGAGAGGCGATCGGGAGGAAAATGGTGATCCATGATCAGTACTCTCACGATAGCGCTGGCGCGCGCCGTGGAAAGCTCCCAATTGGAAGCCATCTGGGCGTTGTGAATGGGAACATTATCCGTGTGACCTTCGATGCGCAGTCTGTAAGTGCGAATCGCCAGGATCGAAGCGATACGATCGAGGGCGGAGAGAGATTCTGGCTTGATGGTCGCTGATCCGCTATCGAAAAAGCCAAATTCGCGCAAGCTTATCACCAGGCCATCGCTCTCCCGGTGCATGGCCACTTCATGCAGGGCGATCTCGTTGCGGAGGGCATCGCGCAACTCGGTCTGCAAGGTTGAAATGTCACTCTCCTGGTTGCTGCCCGAAAGGGTATCGTCCGGTGGGGAGGCGATGCGCCGCAACTCGGCATTGTGCTTCACGTTCTGGATCGCCTGCACGGTGCTGAAGGGCATGGGCTCGTTCGGGTCGAGCGGGATTTCTGTAGTGGAAGCGGGAAAAACCCCGAGGTCCTGAAAAGCAATCTGAATAGCGAGGGCCAGCTTGCCCACCTTCTTTTGATCGACCTGCGAAGAGGCGTACAAGACCACAAAGAAGGCAAACAAGAGTGTGATGAAATCTGCGTAGGACACGAGCCAGCGCTCATGGTTGCTGTGCCCGCGCGAACGCTTGCGTCGTGCGCTCATTCGTTGCTCTCTTCCTCTTTTTCTTGCGGCTGATTCGCTTCCACCAGGAAGCCCAGGAGCTTGGTTTCCAACATGCGCGGATTCATTCCTTCCAGAATCGAGGCCACGCCTTCCAGCAGGAGCTCGCGGGTGATCTGTTCATCACGGATGCGCAACTTCATCTTTCCCGCCATGGGCAGATACAAGAGATTGGCCGACCCCACTCCATAAATCGTGGCTACGAACGCGACCGCGATGCCTTTGCCAACCTCGTCGATCTTGTCCAGGTGCTGCATGACCTGAATCAGTCCCAAGACCGCGCCGATGATTCCGATCGTGGGAGCGAAACCGCCCGCCGACTCGAAGACTTGCGGTACCTGTTCTTCGTACTCCGCTTGATTGTCGAGTTCCAGCTCCATGATTTTGCGCAGCTCCTGCGGTTCGGTGCCATCAACCGCCAGCATGAGCGAACGCTTAAGAAAGGGGTCTTCAATCTTAGGCAGCTCATCATCCAAAGAGACGATGCCGTCTCGGCGGGCGCGCTGCGCGTACTTCACGAGCTGCGTGATGATCACCTGTGGATCTCGCTGCGGATTGATGAAGACCGATCCGAGCTGGCGAAAGGCCAGAAGAATAATGGCCAGCGGAAACTGCACCATCACCGCTCCCAGGGTTCCCCCAAAGACGATCATCGCGGCGGTTGGCTGCAGGATCTGGCTCAAGTTTCCGCCTTCCAGCAACAGCCCGGCCGTAATCCCGCCGAGGGCCACGACGAGCCCGAGCAAACTGGCTTTGTCCAGACTCACTTTTGCAGCTCCCGCTTGCCGGCATCGGGATCGGCAGACAAATTGTGTGCGGCCGAACCATCCCAGGCCATTGAGAGCCCTTGCAACACGGACCGCCGGAAAGCGATGAGCCGCTCCAGGACTTGTTCCGCCGTCTCGCGGACAACCATTTTTTCCCCGTTAATAAGCGTGAGCAGAGTGTCGGGCGACTGCTCGATGAACTTGATGAGATCGGAGTTGACGATGAAAGCCTGATTATTCAGACGCGTAAGCCGGATCATTTTCGCTTTGCCTGCGTGCAGATATCTTGATGCGCAACGGGTTTCCTAAGAGAGGCTATCGGCGAAGGGTCGGTTGAGGCTTATTCGAAGCCCTCTGTCGCGAGTTACTTTGGAATTGCAACCGCTGGCGATTTTCTGCGAGCCGGCGGCTAAAGCGGAAATGTAAATTGCCGATGGGAAGAAAGACATTCGGGTTCCGTAAGCGGGAAGTGGAACAGGAACTCCGCAGATACCAATGCTGAGGAGCGGTTCCAGGCGAAACATGGCGGGACCAACTTTAAGCAAAGGAGAAAACAATGCCTCTTGGCATCCTAAACAACATTCCGTCCATTGAAGCGGAAAACCAACTCACCCTGACCAGCAACGCACTGAACACCGTACTCGAACAGCTGTCATCCGGTTCGCGCATCAACTCGGGTGCGGACGATCCCGCCGGCCTGGCGATCGCCAATGGTTTGCAGGCGAATATAGCGGCGCTCACTCAGTCGGTATCGAACGCCAACGACGGCGTGGGCGAGTTGCAATTGGCCGATGGCGCACTGGCCCAGGTGACCAATCTGCTCGACACCGCAGTTACCCTGGCAACCGAGTCGGCGACCGGCACAGTTTCCGATACACAGCGCACCGCGATTCAGGCACAGTACGCGTCGATCCTGGCGGAAATTAACCGCATCGGCACCAGCACCACGTACAACAGCCAAGAAGTATTTCAGGCTGGAACCCAGACCAACCTGAACCAGGTCGCCAGCACGAATAACGGCACGACCGCGCCTCTTTTCCTCGATGATGCGCTGACGGCCGGTGACACGACTTCGATTACAGCCGGCGGTGTTACCTTCAACTTCCCGACCGGCAGCGGCCCGGCAAATCCAAACGTGCAATTAACCACCGGCGGCGGACCAAATACCGCGAGCACAGACTTGATCGCCGGCGGAGTCCTGTCCATAGCCCGAGGCGGTGTCACTACCACCTACACCGTAGGCTCGGGTACGGTAACTCTCGGGACATTGATCGCCGCAATCAATAGCGGCACGAGTCAAACCGGAGGAGGCACGGTCGCGACTACCGGTGTGGCCGTCGCGGGCGGCGCCGCTACGGGCTTGCAGGCCTCGCTCGTCGGCGGACAGTTGCAAGTTACGGATACGGCTGGAAACAATGATCTGGCGGTGAGTGGCGAGGCCGGAGTGATTACGGGTACAACTGGCGTTGCCGACTCCACAGCATCGACTGTGCAGGACCTGATCAACGCAATCAACAGCAACACCACCGTCGGTGCGCAGGCGGCGCTGGTCAACGGGCAACTGCAGATTACAGATCCGCAGAACCGGTCCGACCTGACGGTCAACACGGACGACCCCGTGCTTGGCGCGCCGGTTTCGGGCGCTCCCACCAACTTTACGAACACGACCACCACAGGCACGCTTACGCCGGATACGAATGAGATCGTCAGCAACAGCGGGACGGCCTTGACCCCGAGCACGGCGCTGACGGGTACCGACACGGTCAGCTTCAGCGCCGGCGGCAAGACATTCTCGTACACCGAGGCGCCGGGCGACACGGTGGGGGACCTCATCAGCGCGATCAACAATCCCGCGACCGATCCCGCCGGACTCGAAGCCTATATCGGTACCAGCGGAACGGAAAACGGCCAGCTTGTGGTGATCGATCCCAACAACAACAACAATCTCGCCGCGACTTCGGCCAACACGGAAACGTTGTTCGGAACCTTCACGAATCCGACCATCGCCACGACCTCGGAAAACATCTTCCTGAGTGACTCGACGGCCATCGGCTCCAGCCAGATTGCGGTGACGATTGGCAGCTTGACGACTTCGGGCATCACCAACGGAAGTGGTGGCGCAGCGGTTGATTTGGCGAGCACGGACCTGAGCACACAAAGCGACGCGCAAACGGCGCTGACTTTGATTAACCAGGCGATTGCGAACGTGGCCAGCACGCGCGGCGTGTTGGGCGCGAGCGTTAACCGGCTAACCGACGCGAGCAACGTCATCAACAGCCAGGTGCAGAACCTGACTTCAGCGGAAAACACCATCACAGCAGCCGACATTCCGACCGCTGTGGCCAACCTCACAAAATATTCCATCCTCGAGCAGACCGGCATCTCCGCTCTGGCTCAGGCAAACCAGCAGCAGCAGCTCGTATTGAAGCTGTTGCAGTAGAGAAGAAGGAAGTCAGAACGCCAGGAAGGCGGTCGAACCCGCCTTCCTGGCGCTATCCTCGGCAGTTCGTCATGAGCGTGGGATTCGTACTCACGGTTACGCATTCGGCCGAATCGAACGCCGAAGTGGCGATCGTGCGCCTTCCGCAACCCATTTCAGGAAGCAATTCATCGCGGGAAAGTGATGCCTCGCTGATTGGGGGATCGCAATCGAATGCCCGGCAAGATGAAGTCAAAGTGCAGATAGAGCCTCCAGGCGCAATCGCGGTTTATCAATTCCTGAATCAGGACGGGGCTTTAGTTCTGCAGGTGCCGCCGCAGCAATGGCTCGATCTGGCGCAAGAAATCTCGAAAGAGCTGGCTCAGGAATCTGCGCCGCAAGCAGCCTCGGTCAAGAAAGGGGAAGGCAATGGGCATTAGTCTGAATCCATCCACCATTCTGTCAGGGCAGGGCATCGATGTCAGTTCGCTGGTTCAGCAGATTATTTCATCGCAGAGCGGCGAATTAACGGTCTGGCAAAATGAGTCCACCACGCTGGCCAGCCAAAACGGTGTGCTGCAAGGCATCGAAAACGATCTCACCAACTTGCAGACGGCGGTTCAAGCGCTCGACAGCCCGACGGGAGCTCTCAGCGCCAATGCCGTTACCTCGTCCGACACAAGCGTGCTGAATGCCAGCGTGTCGGGCACACCCACCGCCGGCAACTACCAGGTTGACGTCAACAGCCTAGCCACGCAAGGGACACTCTATACGTCGGCGGTCTCCGGCGGCGCCAATGCGTCATTCCTCACGAACGACGCAACCACCGGCGATCTCCAACTGCAAGTCGGAGGATCAAGCGGCCAGACCTACGATATCCCCATCACCCAGGGCAGCAACGATACTTTGACGACCCTGGCCAGCTACATCAACAGCCAGAGCTCCGCGAACAACTGGGGCGTAACGGCAAGCGTCGTGACCGATGCGACCGGGTCGTGGCTGGAGATCCAGAGCCAGAACACGGGCAGCCCCGGCGCGCTGGCCATCACGAACAACAGCAACACCAGCTTGAACTTCGCCACGCCAGTAGGAGGGACAAACGCTTCGCTCACCGTCAACGGCGTGCCTTTCAGCAGCGCCAGCAATACCGTCACCGGAGCCATTCCGGGGGTAACGCTGAGTCTTGCCAGTCAGTCGCCGGGCAACCCAGTCGAAGTCTCGGTGGGGCCGGATACAGATCAGATCACGACTGCCATTAATAATTTCGTCACCGCGTACAACCAGCTCATCGGCGATATCAATGCGCAATACCAAGTCACTGGAGATACCACGGGCGCAACGTCCGCGCCTCCCCTCGAATCAGACACCTCCCTGCGTTCGCTGCAGTCGAGCATTCTGGCGGATGCCTCCTACGCGCTCCCCAACGCGACGAGCGGAACTACAGTCAACGGCGGATTCATTAACCTGGCTTCGCTCGGCATCAACATGAACAACGACGGCACTTTGACCGTGGGAACCAATGCCGCGGGCCAGTCGCTCTCTCAGATCGTTGCCGACAATCCCTCCGAGGTACTGAACTTTTTTCAAAATAGCTCGAGCACTGGTTTTGCTGACTCGTTCAATGCCGATCTGACCAATCTGACTGACCCGACGACCGGGCCCCTGAACGCAGACATCGCCCAAAATACCGCGACGGAACAGGATTTGAGCAACAGCATTCAGAATTTCGAAACCCAACTCAACACTGAACAAACCGCGCTAACGTCCCAGTTTGACAGCGTCAACGCCTCCCTGCAGGCCTACCCTTTACTTCTGCAGGAAGTCACCGAAACCCTCGGCACTCTTGGGTCCGGTACGTCCAGCACCGGCGAACTGATTTCGAGCGAACCGACGTTAACGTCCGGACTGTAATCGATGGACGCACGAACTTCTTATCGCGAAGCTGCCGCGCGGGGCGCAAGCCCCGTCCAGTTGGTGATCTGCCTCTATGAGCAGGCGATTGATGATTTGCGGCAAGCCGTCCTTGCACTTGAAAACGGACAAATCGAGTTGCGCACGCGCAAAATCAACCACGCCATTACGGTGATCGGGCAACTGCAGGGCTCGCTCGACATGGAACGCGGGGGAGAAGTCGCGAGAAACCTGGAGAGCTTCTATGGTGTAGTTCGCGCGGGGATCTGTGAAGGCCACATGAAGCAGTCCGCCAAAATACTGGAGCGCGAGATCGCGCAACTCGTCCTGGTGTATGAAGCCTGGCTGGAAGTCGAGCGGGCGACCGAAAGCGCCCCGGAGCAGCCAGAGGCGATCTCCGCAGCTCCCCTAGTTCCGTCCGAGGATGCTTCCGCCGACTGGAGCGCGTGATGCCGGCCCTCTTCAATCTTCTGCACGACACCAACCGGCGCTTGAGCTTTTGTCTCGACAACATCTCCGCTAAACATCAAGCTGAGGTCGTTACTCCGGCACAGATGAGCACGCTGCTTTCCGATCTGCTGGCTGCGGGTGCGGGCCTGCGTGAGCAAGGTCTGCCAGCGGACAATGATCGGGAACTGGAGAGCGAACTGGCGGAATATCGCCGCCAGATAGAACGCCTTCGCGATCTTCTCCCTTCCATTCATCGCGCGCTGTTGGCGGAGAGAGCCCGCATCGAAGCGCAACGCACGCGACTGCAGTCGGCATCGGAGTGGATGCGTGCCTCACGCCAGACGCTCTAACCGGCGGGCGGCGTCGCTTGTCGGTTCGGAATGTTTTGCCTGGCGGGAAAATCTGGCTTATCGCAGGTAATCGAAGAGATTGGTCTGCGAGGTTTGCCCGATTGTTTCGAGCGTTGCTTCCAGAGAGACCTGGCCCGTCGTAAGGTTGCTGATCACATTGGGCAGGTCCGCGGCATCGATCGTGTTCTGCTCTTGCGCCAGTTGCTGTGTCTGGCTGCTCAGGTAGGTCTGCTGCGAATTGAGCTGGTTCAAGGCGTTCCCATAGAAGACTCGTGCGGTGTCGATCGCGTTTAACGAATTGCCAACCTCGGTAACAGCTGTGCCGATGTTAGTGCCGCTCTGCAGGCTGGTGATCAGGTCCTGAATGCTCTGGAACATGTCAGTGCCGGAAGAAGAGAACAGCTCCGAACCGGGGAGATTGGTTTGCAGAGAAAAGTCGTTGCCCAGGGTCACCGTGTTGACTCCGGAGTTGCCTTGATATGTCACCCCGGATGGGGAGCTTGAATCCAGCACATAAGGCTGGGTCAAGCTGGCAGTTCCCGCAAACACGTAAGTGCCCTGATAGGTAAGGTTCGCGAGGCCGAGCAACTGGCTCTGGATTCCCTGCACTTGCGTGGCAATAGCGGCGCGGTCGGCGGCATTCACGGTGCCGTTCGCTCCTTCTGTTCCGAGCGTAATCGCCTGCTGCAAAGCGGAAATAACGGAATTCAGGGCGGAGTCCGCATTCTGCATCTCTCCCTGAACGCTGCCCAGGCTGCGTTCGAACTGGTCGACCTCCGAGGTTTGACTGGTATTCTGCACCAGCGTGGCTGCCACGGCTGGATCATCGGAAGGCAAGTTGACGGTTTGGCCGGTAGCAATTTCCTGCTCGTCGGTCTGAATTTCCTGTTGCGTCTGCGCGATGTCGGCCAGCAGGTCGGGATACGGATTGGGATTGACGCGCATATCGTTCAACCGGTTAATGTCGTCATCTGAATCGCGGCATACATCATGTCGTTGATTGTGGTAATCACCTGTGCCGAGGCCTGATAAGCGTTCTGGTACTGCACCATGTTGGCCGCTTCTTCGTCGAGCGAAACTCCCGATACCGAAGAGAGCTGATCATTAAGCTGCTGCAATATCTGGCTGGAGGCGGTCTGTTCGGCCGCGGCGTTGGCCGCAGCGTTGCCAACATTCGAAACGACTCCGGAATAATAATCCGTTGGATCCTGCCCATCGATGATCGCCTGACTACTGAGCGCGTACATCGCTTGGGCATTTCCGTTGCTGCCCGAGGTGCCGTCGGAACTGGCAGCAATCAGCGAGGGATTGGTGATCGCCACTGAGAGGCTAGCAGCGGCTCCGGTGGTGCCGGCGGGCGGGGGATTGAAAAGGGGCTCGTTTGTCGCCAGGTTCCCGTTAAGGTCGTAGCCCGTCGTCTGCACCGCGTTCACCGAATTGGCGATCCCGGCGGCCAGCGTGTCGAGCTGATTCTCGATCGCGGGAATTTCTTGATCGCGCGCCTCGATCGTTCCCCCCAGCTGGCCGGAAGTAATCTGGGTGGTGATGTTGTTTCCTTCGGAATAGACCTCGTGCAATCCGGCTGAGTTGGTCTGCGTTGTGAGTTGAAAGCTCTGGTTGCCGCTTACCAGCGGGGCTCCGCTACTGGTCGTAAGCGTAAGCGTGTTGTTGGTGGGAATCACGGAGACATCGACCAGCGATGAGAGTTGGTCGATGGCCTGCTGGCGTTGATCGACAAACGATCCCGCGCTCTGGCCCGCGTTCTGCAAGCCGCTGATTTGCGCGTTGAGTTGCGCGATCTGGCTGGTGAGCTGGTTGATCTGACCGACGGTTTGCACCACGCTTAAATCGAGGGTTTGCTGCTGCTGGGTCAGGTTGTTGGCGGTGGTGTTAAAGCTGGTAGCCAGGTTGTCCGCGGCCGTGAGCACTCCTTGGCGTACGGATAAATCCGTAGGGTCGGTGGAGAGCTGGTTGATGCTGTTGAAGAAATTCGTAATCTCGCTGCCGATATCGCTGCCAGTCGTGGTGAAGTTAAGTTGGGTTTGCTGGAGCGCGGAAGCCAATGTGTTGTACTGGTTTTCGGTCTGGGTCTGCTGCTGAATCTGCGACTCAAGCAGCGGGTCGCGAATGCTTTCCACACTCTGCAGGGTCACGCCGGTGCCGAACGTCAGATTGCCAAGCTCTACCGGATCGCTCGTCACCAGTACGGGAACCTCTCGCGTATAGCCGGGCGTGTTCACGTTGGCGACGTTGTTGGTGGTCGTCTCCATCGCACCCTGATCGGCCATCAGGCCGCTGAGTGCCGTCGCGAGGCTTGCATTCAGGCTCGACATAGATGGGTCCAGGTTTCTTCTGCACTGAATCCGATGCCTGCGGTCGAACGGTTCACTCGGCCTGGAGTGCAGTCGTGCGGTTTCAGGACTCTCGGAAGCGCTCGTTCCAAGCCAACATATTCGCCATTACTCGTAGCTTCTGCCGCGAGCGCGCCAAGAGTGCTAACTGCAAACGGATGGCGGACTGAATCCGCCGACCGCTTGCCCGCACTTGTACAACAGCATGGGCGAGGATTGAATCGCTCGTCGCCCTCTCCGGCCGCCGCTCCGGTTTCTTATCGGCATCGTTTCTGGTCGAAGCTTCTACGATGGCCAGACCGCGGGACAGCATAATCTGCTCTCGTGTCTCGATCACCAACTCAGACAAATTCAAGGCAAGCAGCGCTTTCCGGCTCTTTTCGAGGCTGGCCTCGAGTCCCAGTTGCAAGACCAAGCGCGCCCGCAGAATCTCTTCCGGACCCGGGTTGGATACTTGCAGTTGATTCGTCATCCCTCCGCTCGTACTTGCCGAAAGTTTTCCGCACGGTTCTCTCATACCAAATTGTCCACGCGATGGAGTACGTCTTCGGCATCTGACACGCTCGTCGAGCCTGCGGTTTCTTCGTCCGAGGCCGGGGTTGGCTCGGCAGGAGGTCGCCGGCGTGGCGGATTCTGGCGATTTTCTGTTCCCGGCTGCCCCTGCGGTGGTGCGATCACCGGCACTGGTTCCATGCGTTCCGTGGTGGGACCAATTGCTAAATCATTGCTGTTCACGATGAGCGCCCGATGCTGCGTTTTTTTCTTTCGGCAGATGCTGCCCTCATGCCGCCGGAAGGACAACCACATCCGCCAGCATTGCGTCTGCTATCTGCCCGGAGGAAAACCGGTAGCTGCCGTTTTCAACCACCTGCCGCAAGGTGTTCACCTTATCCTCCCGAATCTCTGGAAACTGCAAGGCCTGAGCGGTCAATGCCTGCACCTCCGTATTGCTGCCGGAAAGATCTGCCTGATCCTCTGCCAAAACTCCGGCATCCACCGTTTGGCTCGGAGTTTGGCCGTTCAAGCTTGCGGCGGCCTGGCTCGCGCCTGATGCCACTTCGACCAGCGGCTGTGATCCCCCATTTCCATCGATTCTCATGATTGCCTCCTTACCGATCTGCTTGCAATTTAGGTATCGGCAGGCGCTTAGAAAACTTTAATTCCCATCGGTCTTTTCTACTCTCAACCGGCCGCTTGCCCCGTGCCGCCGAGTCTGGTACCGGCATGTTGTTCCATCGGCAGAATTTAGGAAAACTTTAGTGCCTCCCCCGGGATCCCGTTTTGCCGGTAAACAGGCGGTCGCCTCCGACCTACTTTCGTGCCCCTAAATGGGCGGCGATCATCTGTGCAATGCCAAAGCCGCCCCCCTGCGCCAAGGCTGACGCCATCGCCTGAGTGCCCATGTAGTTGTAATTGTCCTCGCCCGCCGTGTCTCCCTGGCCAGGCAGTGTTGCGAAGGTTTTTTCAAAAGACTCGAGCACCGTGGCGATCAGTTGTGCCTCGAATTCGCGCGCCGCTTTCCGGCCCTTGGTCAAATCCGGAGGAGAAGCGGATGGGAGCAACGCTGCTTGGGTCTCACCCGCCGACGACACAGCGGACGTCGAGTTCATCAGATGACCTCCAAGTCGGCTTCGAGCGCTCCGGCCGCCTTGATCGCTTGCAGAATCGAAACCACATCGCGGGCCGTTGCCCCGATCGCCTGCAGTCGAGTCACCAGTTCTTCTACGCTCGCCCCTTCGCTCAGCGCCACATTACGGGCCGGAGCCTCTTTCGCGGTGAGCCTGGGTTCGGGGAGCACTTCGGTTGGTCCGGCGGCCCCGGGATTCGGCTGCAATGCCGTGTAGCTGGTCGACACCTCAATCGAGAAGCTGCCGTGCAGGATTGAAACCGCGCCCAGGCGCACATCGGATCCCAAAACAACTGTACCGGTTCGCTCATTGACGACCACTTTGGCTCGCCGCCGCACTTGTACTGCAAGATTTTCAATGCGGGCCAGCAGCGCCGGAAGATCGCCGCTTGTGGACGGCGGCTGAACGTCGACCCTGCGGCTATCGATTACTTTTGCCGCCGCCGTTCCCAGTTCCCGGTTGACCGCTGCGGCGACCTCTTCGACGGTAGTGAAGCTGGCCTCGTTCAGGAGCAGCGAAAGATTGCGCAGCCCGCTGAGGTCAAGCGAACTGTCGCGCTCGACGAAAGCTCCATTCGGAATACGCCCGGTCGTGGGATGGTTCACCTGCTTCGCATTGCCCCCGGACCCGGCGGCGTAGCCGCCCAGCACAAGGGGCCCTTGCGCTGCGGCATAAATCTGCCCGTCGGCCGCATAGAGCGGGGTCAACAGCAACACACCGCCTTCCAGACTGCGGGCATCGCCTGCGGAAGACACATCCACATCGAGCGGCATTCCGGGACGGGCAAAGGGGGGCAGGTTGGCGGTGACAAATACCGCAGCAACATTTTTTACCTGCACCACAGTCTGCAGCACGCTCGGAGGAATCTCCACCCCCATGCGCTGCAGCACGCTGGCCAGCGTCTGAATCGTGAAGTAGGTCTGCTGCTTGTCGCCGGTTCCCTTCAGCCCTACGACCAAACCGTAACCGATCAGCGAATTGTTGCGAATGCCTTCGACCGTGGCGATGTCGCGGATCAGCATCTTATGGTCCGCGGTCTGCCCAGCCGCCAGGCGGGCCACTTGAAAGCCAGCCATGAGAAGGAAGACGGCAAGCCGGAGAACCGCCCGGAGATGGTAACGGCAAACCGACTGACTCCTCGCTCGCTGCATACCTTCCTAAAAACCAAAAATCCGCAGGAACCATTTGGTCCACGGACTCGGCGGGCGCACACCTTCGCTGACCACGCCCTTGCCTTTGACTTCAACTTCCAGATTGCCCACGCTGTTCGATGCGACCGTGTTCGTGGCATCGAGATCGCCGGGGCGTACCAGTCCGCGCACGATGACGGTCTCGCGCTCATTATTCATCACGATTTGCCGCTCGGCTTCGACCACTAGTGTTCCGCTCGGCAATAGCGCGGCCACGCGGCCGGTCAGGGTCGTGCTCAGCGCGGTGGTCGAACTGGCTTGCGCTTTTCCGGTCAGAGCCTGATTGGAGCTAGGTGACAATAGATTTGCCACGCCGCTCGTCGTGATATGCCCGCCCAAAGCGGTGATCCCCGAACTGGCCGAAAGCGCGCGGCTGGTCGCCACATTGTCCGCATTGGTGGAAGACAGGTTCTGGGTGATGTTGATGGTCACCAGATCGCCGACGCGCGAGGCCTTGTAATCGGAGACCAGATTCGCCATGCGGCCGTTGTCGACCCACAGGCTGCCCAGGCTGCTGGCCGCCGGCGCCTGCGCTGTGCCTGTCATGCGGCGGATGTAGTCGTTGAGTGCATCGTGTTTCGAAGATGCGTTTTTGTCTTTCTTGGGGCTGGCTGGCGCCGGGCCGGCGATGAATATGAGCAGAACGATGGCGGCAATCGTCCGGCAAAGTCTTCGACCGTCGCCGGCCGCAGGCAGCGGAAAAAGCTCGATGGTTGGCGGCATTTTATTCATAGTCCTGCCCACAAGGTTCCATCGCTCAAAATTTGCGCCTGCAAAATGTGCCCGGCATCTTTAAACCGCACTCGGATGGTCTGGCCGATCCCTCCGCCTTCAAGGCAAGTCACAGGCAGGACGACGCGAATTCCAGGTTCGTCCCAGCGCAAGGTCGCGGTTTGTCCGCGCTTAATCAGTTCATTCCCGAGCGATGTGCCTCCGCCAGGCGACTTGCGAAGGGAAGCCGTTGACGGGGTCGAGGGCTCGAAGAATTGCGTTTCAGTGGAGGGCGCGGTCGCCCACACGAGAAACGGGGCGCAATCCTCGTACCGGGAGCAGCGCAGAGAGAATTCCCAACGCTGCAGCAAGGCGTTCCAGAAGGTTTTCGTAAGCTCGAGGGGCGCAGCTTCAGGAAGAGACTGCGCTGCCGCGCAATCAAAGCGCGCGGTGGAAATGTTGCCTCCATTCTCCGCCGGCAAGCTGCGCAGTACGAGTCGGGCAATCTTCGCGCAGGATTTTGCTGCTCCGGCGCGCCACACCAGAATCTTGCGGGGAAGCTCGTCCGCAATCTGCTGCTGCAGCCCTGAGGCGGCCATAAGGTCGTCCAGCCAGCCGCGCACTTGCCCGCGCGACAACACACGCACGGCGCCGGGGAGCGGAGCCACACCCAGAGACACTTGTTGCGCCAGGGTCCGCAAGCGCGCACAAGAGTCGGGGCTCAACAGATCCGCCAGCGTCAGCTCACCGGCGGGAACGCGAACCGTTTCCTGCACTTTCACGTGCCAGCACGGCACTTCCGCTGAGCAAGGCTTCTGCGCCGCGAACAATAGAGTCAGGCACACGAATGCGCTCCGGCCCATCCAAGCGGCGACTTCATTGCTATCCCATTTCACGGCTAGCGCCCCAGGTTGTTAATGGTTTGCAGCATCTGGTCGGCGGCGTTCACGACTCGCGAATTGGCCTCATAGGAACGCTGCGCCACGATCATGTTGACAAATTCGGTCACCACGCTCACGTTCGATTGCTCAAGCATGCCTTGCACAATGGTTCCGAGGCCCTCACTTCCCCCTGGCGTGCCCACGACGGGAGCGCCGGAAGCGGTTGTCTGCAGGAAAAGATTGCTGCCTGTGCTGTTCAGGCCCCCGGGATTGTTGAATAACGCCAGTTGCAGCGTGCCCACCTGCTGCGCCTGGCTCTGGCCGGCGACGGTTACGCTAACCGTGCCATCGGATCCCACGGTAATCGAGGTCGCCCCGGTGGGAATCGAGATTCCCGGCTGCACCGGATCGCCATCCTGATCGACCAGATTGCCGTTCTGGTCGGTATGAAAACTTCCCGCCCGCGTGTAAGCGGTCTCGCCATCGGGCAGCAACACCTGAAAGAATCCCTGGCCCTGAATTGTCAGATCCAGAGGATTGCCGGTCTGGCTGAAATCTCCCTGAGTCTGAATGACCTCCGACGCCGCCGACCGCGTGCCCAATCCCACCTGCAATCCCGCGACTACTGTCGTCTGCTGCGTCGCCGCGGCTCCCGGCATGATCAGGTTCTGATAAATGAGATCCTCGAATTGCAGCCGGCGGCTGCGAAACCCGGCGGTGCTCGAGTTCGCCAGATTGTTGGCGATGTTGTCGAGATTCAGTTCCTGAGCGGTCATGCCGCTGGCCGCGGTGTAAAGCGCGCGAATCATTTATCCG
>JASICF010000650.1 GCA_030044775.1 Candidatus Sulfotelmatobacter sp.
GCTCGACACCGATATCCAGGTCGCCCAGCGTTCGGCGCAGAACCCGCACAATTTTCTCGTCCGAACTGAGCAGCAACGATTTCAGATTCATAAGTGCTTCAGGTTCTTCCCTGCATGGGTGCTTCGCTGAAAGACCCTTTTATGGGCTTTCCGCGAAGGACACACAGCAGCCCCTTCAGACACTGTAGTGGCGGGGAAATGCCCTATCAATGGCACCATCCGGCCTGAGCATTACGCCGGTAATGGGAAGCCATACCCAGGAGGTTATGCCGGGCCCTGAAAATGTTGCAAAATGTTGCAATAGCGGTGCATTCAAAGCATTAAGCGATTAGAGTCCCGGGACAATGGCCGACCCGTACGGAACGGTTCGTTAACGCTTTATGATACAGCGTTTTAGATCGTGTTTATTAAAGTACTGGAAGCTGATTTAGCATTGACTTCCGGATAAAACCGGGGTAAGCTACGCTGTTTCCAGGTCAATTCAGGGATTTCTGGGCAATGGAGGGATGAGTTGTCGACTCCGGCACCTCGGTTCATGCATCCCTGTACGTGGCGACGAATCATATAGGCAGATAAGGCTTTTATCCCCCATCAGTACGAAAGGCGATTATGGCGAAGCGACGTGGAAATCCAAACTGGGGCAAGCCCGAGCCGATCGGCCCGATTGTCCCCACAGTCACCGAATTCGAGCAGGTGGTACGCGAATACAAGCTCACCCCTGACCAATACCTGCGCTCTACTCGTCTGCGGGAATGGGCGCGGCGCAACAAGAACTCCAAATACATCCCCGAGCCTTTGCTGGAAGCCTGGGGATTCGAGATCGAGTCCACTTTATAACGCAGGACCTTGTAATCTAAAGTTGAGAAATAAGTCAAGAAGGCTGCCTTTCGGCGGCCTTTGCTTTTGTTTGCTACTTCGCGGTTGGCTCAAGGTATCTTTCGGAAATTGCGGGATAATCCTTTCTCGATTAAACCGGTTCCCGATCTGCGTTGGAGCAAGATGAACAGCAAGAAACATATTCTCTTATCGTGGAGCAGCGGCAAGGATAGCGCCTGGAGCTTGCACATTCTGCGGCGCGATTTCCAATACGAAGTGGTTGGACTGCTGACTACCTTCAACGAGGTTGCCGATCGCGTAGCCATGCATGCGGTAAGGCGAGAGTTGGTTGAGATGCAGGCCGCCGCTGTTGGCCTTCCGCTGTGGGCTGTTTCTTTGCCATGGCCGTGCTCGAATGAACAATATGAATCGCTGATGGCTCAGACGTGCGCGAAAGCGGTCGACGAGGGCATCAAGGGAGTAGCGTTTGGGGATTTGTTTCTCGAAGATGTACGTGCGTATCGCGAGCGACAACTCAAAGCCACAGGGCTCGAACCGATTTTTCCGGTGTGGGGACTGCCAACAAGCCAGTTGGCGCGCGAGATGATCGCTGCCGGCGTGAAGGCGAAACTGACTTGCGTCGACACAACCAAGCTTGATCGCAGCTTCGCAGGGCGAGAGTTCGATGAGGCGCTACTTGCTGACCTGCCGCCGCAAGTCGATCCCTGCGGGGAGCGAGGCGAGTTTCACTCCTTCGTATATGCCGGACCGATGTTGAAGGAAGTAATACCGGTTGTCATTGGCGAGCACGTCGTGAGAGATCAATTTGTGTTCGCGGACGTGAGGGCCGTCGATGCGGTCGTGGATTGCGGGCCTCGGATGTGATCCGCAGAATGGCGCCTCCGATGCGCCCGTTCCCTCGACTCGCGTATGAGAGCGCGCGTCTTTGAGGGTGTTGCCCATCGAGGCTCTCAACGTCGCCACGCGCTTTCTATTCAGAATATTTTTCGATTACCCTGTTGAAAAATCCCGATGTGGCTGTGTTACACTCGCCCGTTGCTCGCCGCCGTGTGGGTAACGGTCGTGGGGAAATCGTTCGGGAAGTCTTGTGTCTGGGGGACTGGGGAATGGGCCTCGCGCTTTTGGTTGTCATCTGGCTGATCACGTTCGTCAGTACGTACTTTTTTGTCGCTAAAACCTGGTGGCTTCCGCCTGCGGCATCCTCTGCCGCTGGTTTCATCGACGGACAGTTAGCGCTCACATTCGTATTGATGGGAATCGTCTTTGTGGCGGCGCAGCTTGCGCTGGGATATTTCGCGTGGAAATATCGCGACCGCCCATCGTCTCCTCCCGTGGCGTATTCGCACGGCAATGTGAAACTGGAAGTCATTTGGACCGTGCTGACCACTATCTTATTCGTCGGATTGAATCTCATGGGGAGCCCGGTGTGGGCCAGCCAGCGGTTTGATCCGGCTGGTCCTGGGGCCGTCAAAGTGGAAGTGACGGGAATGCAGTTTGCCTGGTACTTCCGGTATCCCGGGCCGGATGGAAAATTTGCTCCGACGAGTGTGAAGTTGATGGACCCTTCGGCGGGCGGCGAAGCCGCGGTTGGGCTCGACACTTCCAATCCAGATGCGAAGGATGACGTGGTAACGGGAACGATGTATTTGCCAGTCGATCGCGAGGTCGATATCAGTTTGCGCTCGGTGGATGTGATTCACAGCTTCTTCGTTCCGTCGCTGCGATTCAAGCAGGACGCTGTGCCCGGCCTCAACATCCACATGCATTTTACCCCTACAAAAATTGGCGACTACGAAATCGCCTGCGCCGAACTTTGCGGTCTTGGACACTACAAGATGCACGGCATGGTACACGTCGTCAGCCAGGACGATTTCGACAAGTGGCTGGCGGCACGGGAGGCAGAGAAACAGTAAATGGCGACCTCAGCTACGACCCACGCGCACGCGGCTCCTCAGGGTTTCATTCGAAAATACATCTTCAGCCTCGATCACAAAGTCATCGGCATTCAATATTTTTTCCTCGCTCTTACGGCCGTCTGGGTAGGGATGGCGTTGTCACTGCTGATGCGCCTGCACTTGTACTGGCCAAACGCGGTGCTGCCGCTGGTGGGCGAGATCAAGCCGGAAACGTATCTCAGCCTGCTCACCATGCACGGCACGATTATGGTGTTTTTTGTACTCACGACAGCGCCTCAGGGAGGATTCGGAAATTATTTCCTGCCGATCCAGATTGGCGCGCCGGATATGGCGTTCCCAGTGCTGAACATGCTGTCGTTCTGGACGACGTTTGTCGCGTTCGTGACCATCATCGCCGCGTTTTTCGTTAGCGGCGGCGCGCCGTTGCACGGATGGACGGGATATCCGCCGCTAAGCGCCGTGCAGAGCGCCGGGCCCGGCGAGGGCTTGGGCGCAGATTTGTGGATTACGAGTATTGCGATTTTCTGTATCGCATCGTTGATGGGCGCACTGAATTTTCTGACAACCACCCTCGATATGCGTGCCAAGGGCATGACGCTGATGCGTATGCCTTTGACCTGCTGGTCGTGGTTTATCACCGCGATTCTCGGATTGCTGGCCTTCGGAGTGCTTTTGTCGGCGGGAATCCTGCTGCTGATGGACCGCAATCTGGGAACGAGCTTTTATGTTCCCCTGGTCGTGGTAAACGGCCAGATCATGGGACATAAAGGCGGCTCGCCGTTGCTATGGCAACACCTGTTCTGGTTCTTCGGGCATCCCGAGGTTTATATCGCGATTCTGCCCGGCATGGGCGTGACCTCGCAGATTCTGTCAACGTTTTCCCGGAAACC
>JASICF010000651.1 GCA_030044775.1 Candidatus Sulfotelmatobacter sp.
GGCAGATAGGTCTTGCGGAGCCGGCTCTGCCGCCGGCGGATCGCGATAGGTGCCATAGAACAGAATGAAGTAGAAGACGCTGGCAAAGCCTGTGGCGGCGAAGCTCCAGCGCCAGCCGAAACGCAGGAGCAGCAGGCCCAGAATGGGTACGCCGACGGCAGTGGAGAACTTTGCGGCTGAGTCGGTAATCGCCATCGCCAGGCTCCGCTCTTTGTGTGCAAACCACGCTCCGATGGCTTTTGCGTTCGCCGGAAAAGTGGGCGCTTCGCTGACTCCGAGAAGCAGCCGCGCCGCCACGAACCAGCCGATCCCGGGAGCCAGTGCGGCGCCGAAGCAGGCGACACTCCAAAGCAGAATGCTGATTCGTTCAACGCGCCGAATGCCGAAGCGGTCGAGAAGAACGCCCGAAGGCATTTGCATCAGAGCGTAGGTCCAACTGTAGGCGCTCGAAAGATAACCGAACCCGACGAGCGAGAGTCCGAACGACAGGTTCAGCGCTTCGCGCGAAACGGAAAGATTGATCCGATCGAAAAAGTTGACCAGAACCCCAAACGCGAGCAGGAAGGCAATTGGCCATCGCTTATGGGACGTAACGGGGTGTGCCGCCGCCTGACTCGTCAGGCTGTGCTCGCCGGTCATGGGTCAAGATCGTACTGGATTTCGACCCGAGGGCAAAACCAGGAGCCAGCCTGACCTATGACTGTTTCCGAACTATTCCCAGAGAACCTTGCCGGTCTCCTGGCCTACATGTTGGGACAGAATAGCCAGATACCGCAAAGCATCGCTCAGGTCGGATGGCTCGCGCTGGTTCTTGGGAGGAGCCGATTGGAGTTCGGACATGCGAATACAGATGGCGTTCCTGGCGCGGTCGATCTGGCGAACGACCTTGTCGCGCTTAGGTTCGAGAATTGCTTCGCGAAATACGGAATACCAAGTCGGATCATTCTGACGCATGGGGGACGCTCGCGATTATCTTGGTTTTGACGTTGGCCTCGGCTTAACGCCATTAGGGGTGAAGCCCATCCGGAGCTTGCACCAATCTTGCTGAAAACAGACCTCCCCTCGGGGAGCGATGGACTCAAGAGCGAAAGACGAAACTCTGGCGACACGCGTAGTAAACGATATTGCCAAGATGCATCGCAATACAGTCATTTATGTAATGGCTAATTGGTAACGGACTCGGCGGAAAACAACGATTAAAGCGCTTATTAAACAATTACTTGGGAATTGCCGTGCGCCGCGAGGTCAAGCGGGGCAACCCCGGAATCCGGGTGTCGCAACTAATTATTTAGTTGACGTTTTCCCGAGTGGAACGTCTTAACTGTGAAGGCAAAATAATTTGCCGTGCGCAATCGACACGCAGGAGGAGAAGAGTTGGCTCGAAACAGATCCGCCACGCTGACCGAAGCCGAGTTGCGCATCATGAATGTGCTTTGGCAAAGGGGATCGGCTACAGTTCATGAAGTGCTGGAAGCGCTGCCCGTCAAACCTGTGCTCGCCTATAACTCGGTTCTTACCATCATTCGCATCCTGGAAAAGAAGGGCTATGTGAAGCACATGAAAGACCGGCGGGCGCATGTTTACACGCCGCAAATTGCCCGGGAAGACGCTACCCGATCGGAGGTGCGAAGGCTGGTCAGCCGCTTTTTTGGCGACTCCCACGAACTGCTGGTGCTGAACATTCTCGAAGACAAAAACATCGACGCGCAAGAGCTTGACCGCCTGCGCCAACTGCTGGAAGAAAAAGCAGGCGAGCGATGACGGCAGCTCTTGAAGTGGCACGCTTGGGAGTGCAAGCAATTGCCGAAAGTTCCGCGCTCAAGATTGTGGATTGTCTCTTCGCCGGCACAATCATCGCGCTGTTGGCAGGAGCACTATCGCGCTGGCGCAGGCGGACTGCCAGTCAGCGTTTTGCCGTTTGGTTTTCGGCCCTGATCGCACTTGCCGCATCGCCTTTCTTGAGTAGTTCCAACTGGCTGCGCGGCGGAAGCGCCAGTTCTGGGTTGTCGCGGGGCGCAATCCTTGTTCCCGGTTCGTGGGCGCTCTACGTGTTTGGTTTGTGGGCTGCCGTGACCGCTCTGTTCCTGCTGCGAATCGGAACTGGATTGTGGCGGCTGCATGCCCTGCGTAAGACCTTCGTTCCGGTTGATCTGCAAGAGTTCGACGAGTCGGTGGGAGAAGCTTTGAAATGTGGCCGGGGCCGCGTTCGTGTTTCACTGTTCACGTCGGATCGGGTGCAGGTTCCTGCGGCAATCGGGCTGATCGATCCGGTTGTGGTGCTGCCTGGATGGGCGCTCGGTGAACTTTCGCCCGGCGAACTAAGGCAGGTACTGCTACACGAGATGTCCCACTTACGCCGGCGAGACAACTGGACGAATCTGGCGCAGCAGATCATCAAGGCCGCGTTCTTCTTCCACCCCGCGGTGTGGTGGATGGAACGCAAGATCTCTCTGGAGCGCGAGATGGCATGCGACGACGCCGTGCTCGCGCAAACCGCCAGCCCTCGGGCCTACGCGGAGTGCCTGACACGCATCGCGGAGAAAAGTCTGCTGCGCCGCGGTCTGGCGTTGGCGCAGGCGATGCTGGGACGAGTTCGACAAACGTCAATGCGGGTCGCGCGGATTCTTGATGCGAATCATTCTCGAAGCGCAAAGCCTCGGTGGCTGACTGCATTTTCGATGGCGATCTTATTGATCGTGTGCGGGTTGATCGGAGCGATCGAGCCTCATCTGATCGCGTTTCAAGATGCCAGCCCGGTATTGCAAAATGTCGCTGGGCCGTATGTGCCTGGAGTCACGCCCGCCTCGTTCAAGACAATGGCGGCGATGCCCCCCGCGGCGGTTTCGCACTCAAAACCAGTTCACGCTCTGATAGCCAATGCTCATCTAGGGCGAAGCGCTGAGCGCTTCGCCGCAGCAAAGAGAGCCAACCTCCTCATGGCTGCAGCGAAAGACCATGCTGGTCTGCTTCCCTTCGCCAACGTGCAAGCCCCGTCAGTGCAACATGCGCAAGCGACGACTTCGGAAGCGGTGTTTGTGGTTTTCGAGAACCGCAGTTTTGGGCCCGGCGGCCAATTGATCTATGAAATCGAAGTGGTGCACATGACCGTGATGCGCTCCTCGACTTCTTTCGTCAGCAGCGAAATTCTCCACAAGGAAATTTAACGATGAGAAATAGCAAAAAGGTGAACTGTTTTCTCAAAAACTAATTAATTAGTTGCACAAATCTCAAACAAGAGGAAGAAGAATATGAATGCAAGGATGTGGTTCCAGAAACATTGCTCAAATAAATGGACGAAGCGGTTGGTTGCGCCTTTGCTCGCATTGGCAGTCGCCGCCTCCTTTACAACTTACGAATTTGCAAAACCGACCGCGGCAAGAGCGGCGGTTGCAACCCCAGCGGCCGCGCCGCTTGATCCCGAGAGCGTCAGCGCGCTTCTCGCACTCGATCGCGCCATGGAAACTCTGGCGGCCCATGTAACTCCCGCAGTGGTTAATGTCACCGTCACATCACGCGCCAAGCCGGACATGACGGGACAGCAACTGCCCGAAGGCATGCAGCAGTTCTTCGGTCAAAACTCCCCCTTTGGCGGCGGGTTTGGCCAGTTCTTTGGGCCGCAGCACCAGCAACCGCAGATTGAGCATGGTTTGGGAAGCGGCGTGGTGATCTCGCCGGATGGATATATCGTCACCAACAACCATGTAGTCGAGGGAGCGACGGATATCCGTGTGACTACCAGCGATCGCCGGGTTTACAAAGCGAAACTAATCGGTACCGACCCTCTGACTGACCTTGCTGTCATCAAAGTCGATTCGACCGGTATGGCAAGCGTGCCGTGGGGCGACTCGACGGAAGTTCGACCCGGGGAAACAGTTTTGGCCTTCGGCAATCCCTATGGATTCCGTTTCACGGTTACACGGGGAATCGTAAGCGCGCTCAACCGCCCGAATCCTGACGGCGATCCACGCAAACCGGGAGAGTTCATTCAAACCGATGCGGCCATCAACCCGGGCAATTCCGGTGGTGCCCTGGTCGATGCTCGCGGCGAAGTGATCGGCATCAACACATTCTTGATCTCGCCTTCCGGTGCATTCTCCGGAATGGGATTTGCCATACCGTCGCAGATTGCGAAACCGACAGTGGAAGCGCTGATTCGTGACGGGAAAGTCAGCCACGGACGAATTGGAATTACGGTCACCGACGTCACTCCTGAGAACGCGAAGTTCTTCGATCAATCCATTGCAACTGGAGCTGTTGTCAGCGAAGTTGAACCGGATTCTCCGGGATCGAAAGCCGGTTTGCAGATTGGCGACGTGATCACCGCGATCGATGGCCAGAAGGTGAACGACGCTGGAGAACTGCAAGTCATTGTCGGGCAGAAACAGCCGGGGACAAAGATCGCGGTGGAGTTGCTACGCAATGGCAAAGCTATGACGTTACCGGTCACGTTGGAGGCGCTCGGCGACGGTCCAGGCCAGGGCGGCAACAGCATCGAGGGCCAGGGCAAAATGCGTTGGGGAATTGGTATTGGCGACCTGACTCCGGAGATGCGCAGCCAACTTCAAGCGCCGAGCGACATGCAGGGCGCGGTGATCGAGCGCGTTCAGCAGGGAAGTCCCGCTGATAACGCCGGACTGCAGCAAGGAGACATCATCCTTGAGGTAAACCGGCACAAAGTGAGAAATGCGGCCGAAGTCAAGGATGTGCTTGCCAGCGTGCCGCAGGGACAGGACGCCTTGCTGCTGGTCTGGACCAACGGCGGAAATAGCTTCCGCGTCCTGCACTCGACTGGAGAGTGATGGTCTCGCTGAGATGCACTCCCCCATGGCGCGGGGAGTGCGTTTTTTCCTGAGGCGGAATTCTTCAAGTTTCGAGTCTCCCGATTTGCTTTTCCGGGGATGCTCATATGAGGATATCTATGGATGATCATAAACTTCGCCGAACGTGCCCATAATCACAACTGGGAACTCGACCCGGTGACGCGGTCTTTGCTCGACACGGATTTCTACAAGCTGCTGATGCTGCAGTTTATCTGGAAGCACTTTCCGAATACTCATGCTTCCTTTTCTGTATCGAGCCGCTCTGGCGGACCCGTCGATACCTTCAAACTCGAGGAACTGACGGCACAACTCGATCACGCCCGCAACCTTCGTTTCCGAAAATCCGAGCTTGTCTGGCTCGCCGGCAACACGTTTTACGGTCGCAGGGGCATTTTCGAACCGGCTTTTCTCGAGTGGCTGGAGCATGATTTCCGGCTTTCTGATTACGAGCTTTCCGTTCGGAACGGGCGTTTCCATCTTTCCTTCGATGGCTTGTGGACCGACACCACCATGTGGGAGCTGTATTCGCTTTCCATCATCAATGAGCTGCGAACTCGCACGAATCTGAAGCGGTTGCGGGAATTTGGACTCGATATTCTGTACGCCAAGGCAAAAACTAAGTTATGGAATAAGATTGAGCGCTTGCGCGGAGTGCCACGCCTGAGCGTCGCGGATTTCGGGACTCGCCGACGCCACAGTTTTCTTTGGCAGGAATATGTTGTCAGGGCGATGGCTGCGAGTCTAGGCCAGGGCTTTATCGGGACTTCAAACGCATTTCTTGCTCACAAGCACGACCTCGAAGCCATCGGCACGAACGCACATGAGATTCCAATGGTGTTGGCGGCACTCGCTCCCAATGATGAGGCGCTGAAACAGTCGCAATATAAAGTTCTAGAGATGTGGCAACAGACTTACGACGGCGCTTTGCGCATTATGCTCCCGGACACCTTCGGCACAACGCAATTTCTCGAGGGGGCGCCAGACTACGCAGCCAATTGGACCGGCCAGCGCATCGACAGCAAGGATCCTTATATAGCGGGCGACGAATATATCGAATGGGTCAAAGCTCGCGGCAGAGATCCGCGCGAAAAACTCATTATCGCCTCGGACGCTCTGGATGTGGAGGAGATCCTCGGCCTGCATGCGTATTTCGGAGGGACATTAGCTCGCGGAGTGACGCCTGCGGATTTCCAGAGCGCGGCCGATTTCGAAAATTCTCGCATGTGGACCGCCGCTCCTCGAATTCGCTTCAGCGCCGGCTGGGGAACGTTACTCACCAATGACTTCCGCGGGTGCGATCCCACAGGCGACAATGGCTTCGACCCCATCAGCCTTATCAGCAAAGTGTCCACTGTAGAAGGCCGCCCTGCCGTCAAGCTCTCCGACAACTTCGCGAAAGCGCTCGGACCGTCTGAGGAAATCGAGCGCTATCGCCGGGTATTTGGCACAGTCGGAGTTAACGACGTGCCGATAATCGCGTAAACGATTGAAAAATAAGGCATAAAGTGATCCTACCCGTTCGTGCCACCCTATGGCACGGATGGGCCATGTACGCAATGGGCTTCACAGCATAACCTTGTTTTCGAGCAGCACTTGGGGGAGGGCTGATCAACATACGTCCCAAGACTCAAACGAGTCTGGGGCGTTTTGTTTTGCGCGTCATTTTTCTTCGAAGCCGATCTCAAGATGTCCAGCCCTTCTTTTTTGGCCCTCGAATCTTGTTTAATCACTCAGACAGAAGGCTGATAGATTATTGAATTCAGCGAAGTGCCTGCATGGAGGCCGGGCATGGTCGTACTCCGCCTGGAAAGACCGAAAGCGATTCGATCAGCGAATACAAAATGAAACCGAACGCCTATCTGTTGAAAAGCACGGTCGTGGCCGCGCTCGGCGGCCTGCTGTTTGGCTTCGACACCGCGGTTATCTCCGGTACAACCAGCGATCTCACTCAGGTTTACCATCTCACCCCGGATCTGCTGGGCGTGACCGTATCGTCGGCCCTGATCGGCACAATTCTGGGCGCAATGTTGGCCGGAATTCCCGGCGATCGATATGGACGCCGCGACAGCCTGCGGGTGATGGCCGTTCTCTATATTGTTTCTGCCCTGGGTTGCGCCTTTGCATGGAACTGGTCGGCGCTGGTTTTCTTTCGCTTCATTGGCGGGCTGGGAATTGGGGGCTCGTCTGTCCTGGGTCCGATGTACATCGCAGAAATTGCGCCCGCGAGCTGGCGCGGGCGCCTGGTGGGAGTTTTTCAATTCAATGTGGTCGGTGGAATTCTGCTTGCCTACTTCTCGAATTTTCTCGTAGGCGTTCAACATTTCAGTCTAGACGCGGATTGGCGATGGAAGTTCGGCGTGGCCGCTCTTCCGGCAACGCTTTTCTTCGCGCTTCTCTTCGCGATTCCGCGAAGCCCGCGCTGGCTCGTGAAGAGGGGGCGCATCGACGAGGGCCGGGAGATTTTGCGTCTCACCGGAGAAACAAATTACGAGCAAGAATTGCGGGATATCGTTGAGTCGATCGATGCCGAACACGGCCGCGCCGACGAGCCGTTGTTCTCGAAGAAATATGGTTTTCCTATTTTCCTGGCGGTCACGATTGGCATGTTCAATCAGCTCTCCGGAATCAACGCCATCCTTTATTACTTGAACGATATTTTTGCCTTTGCGGGATTCAGTAAAGTTTCTGGCGACCTCCAGGCGGTGGTGGTTGGCCTTACCAATCTCATCTTTACCATGATCGCCGTTTCCGTGATCGATAAAGTTGGCCGCAAGAAGATGCTGCTCGTCGGCGCGCTTGGAACGGCGGCTTGCCTTGGCGGCGTGGCGGCGGTTTTTTCTACCGAGAAAAGCCAGGGTTTGCTTCTCTGGTTGCTTGTGGGTTTCATTGCGAGTTTCGCGTTTTCGCAGGGATCGGTCATCTGGGTCTACATCAGCGAGGTCTTCCCTAACCGGGTACGCGCCAAGGGGCAAAGCTTGGGAAGCCTGTCGCACTGGCTGATGAACGCAGCGATTTCATTTGCCTTTCCTGCGTTGGCCGCGCGGTCGAAGTCGATTCCGTTCATGTTTTTCTCGGCAATGATGGTTCTGCAATTCTTCGTGGTGTTGTTGGTTTATCCGGAAACCAAGGGGCTCACGTTGGAGGAAATGCAAAAAAAGTTGCACGTGAGCTGAGGCGAGCCGGCGCGGGATTATTGCTTGGTGAGCGGATATCCCTTCTCTCGCCAACCGCGAATTCCGCCATCCATCGAGATCACATTCCGGTAGCCCATTTTCTGCAGATTATCGGCCGCCAATGCTGAGCGGAATCCGCCCCCGCAATAAAGTACTATTTCGGCATTCAGGTCAGTAACGCGCTCCTCGATATCTCGCTCGATGATGCCTTTGCTGAGGTGAATGGATCCCGGCAGATGGTCTTTGGCAAATTCGCTCTCTTCGCGCACGTCGACCAAAATAAATTTGTCGCCTCGATCGATTCTCTTTTTTACTTCGTCGATGTTGGTCTCGCGAATGCGTGTCTTGGCGTCGTCCACGATTTTCAAAAAGCGAGGGGGATGCTGGTGAGCCATGTTGGTGTCCTTTCGCTATCTTTCTGTGAGTATCGTAGCGCAGATCGCCTCGCGCGGGCTTTGCCCGGCGAGATCATCTATACGTCAACAGTTGAACGATTCGGTTAGCATGAGATCGTGGGAAGAAAGCCACAACGAAAATTCGGACTGGCACGCGCCTTATCAAAGCTTGGCTACTGCTCGCGGTCCCGGGCGTCTGACCTGATCCGAGCTGGCCGCGTGAGTATGAGGGGCAGAGTTTGTCGTGATCCGGAGACTCCTGTTTACGATTCTCATGCGGAGATTGCCGTTGACGGGAAAGCCGTCCGGCAACGTAAGAGAATTTACATAATGCTCAACAAACCGCGCGGGGTAATCACAACCGCGTCGGATGAGAAGGGCAGAGAGACGGTTTACACGGTTCTGAGCCGGCAATCTGCGACACGGGGGGAAGCAGATAAAGAGAAGGAATCTAAGCTTTGGATTGCTCCGGTGGGGCGTTTGGATCAGGCGAGTGAGGGTTTGCTTCTGCTGACGAATGATTCGGAGTGGGCTGCGAAAATTGCCGCACCCGAGACGCATTTGCGTAAGACCTATCACGTTCAAATCTCGTCGATCGCGGGTGAAGAATTCCTTGAGGCGCTGCTTCGCGGGGTTGAAACAAAAGAAGGCGTGTTGCTGCAAGCCAAGGGAGTTCGGCGGTTGCGTTCCGGCGACAAGAATTCCTGGTTGGAGATCGTTCTCGACGAAGGCAAGAATCGGCAGATTCGCCGCATGATGGAGTCGATGGGCGTTGAGGTTCTGCGCTTGGTGCGCGTGGCGGTCGGCCCACTACTGTTGGGGAATCTTGGCAAAGGCGACTATCGCCCGCTGACCAACGATGAAAGGCGCATGCTCGACCGCGCCATGCAGGGTAGAAATTCATGAGCGACTTAACTTTTCTCTCTGCGGCCGCCATGGCAGAGCTAGTACGCAGCAAAAAGATTTCTCCCGTCGAACTGGTAAGTTCACATTTGGACCAGATTGATCGCTTGAATCCGAAGCTGAATGCTTTTGTTGAAATCCACGCTGATCGCGCTGTTCAGGCGGCTCGCGACGCCGAAGGTGGCATCATGCGAGGCGAGAGCACCGGCCCTCTGCACGGAGTTCCGCTGAGCGTCAAGAGTTCAATCAGTGTAGCGGGCATGCGATGTGAAGCAGGGAGCCGCCTGCGAGCCGGATCCGTTGCCCGTGAAGACGCGACGCTCGTACAACGGTTAAGAAGTGCCGGTGCGATTATTCTTGGGACGACCAACGCGCCCGAACTTCTGATGGCGTGGGAAACAGATAATCTTCTCTATGGTCGCACGAACAATCCCTGGGATCTCTCATGCACCGCTGGCGGTTCGAGCGGCGGCGAAGCAGCGGCGATCGCGTCAGGTATGTCGGCGGGCGGCGTCGGAAGCGATGGCGGCGGATCGATTCGCGTGCCCGCGCACTTTTGCGGAATCTGCGGCCTGAAGCCGACTCCCGGGCGAATTCCTTCGACTGGACACTTCCCGGTCTCGGCGGGACCATTTGCATTGATTGGCGTTGTCGGGCCGATGGCGCGTACAGTCGCCGATCTGAAGATTCTATTCGACGCGATGCAAGGTCCGGATGCCGGCGACACTTGTTCGGCACCGGTTCCCGTGCAATGGCCAAATGCCGATGAGATTAGAAAGCTCAGAGTTGCGTTCTTTGAAGATGATGGCCGCACGCCGGTCACCCGGGAAACCCGTGCGGCGGTGCGTGCTGCTGCACAAGCGCTGAACGATGCGGGTTTTGAGGTGGAAAGTTTTCAGCCGCCCGGCCTCGAAGAAGCGCGCGAGTTGTGGCGCAAGTATTTTGTCGCTGCCGGAGGAATGCTTCTCCGTCCGCTGTTCATGGGCCGCGAGTTGGAGATGAGTCCGATTATGAAACAGTTCCTTCAATCGGCGGCTGCCGAGCCGGTGTTGAACGCGGCGACGATGCTGGACGCGTGGGTGCAGCGCGATTTGTTGCGCGCTCGCTTCATGGCAGGGATGCAGCGGCATCCTATTTTCTTATGTCCGGCGGCGGCGATCCCCGCATTTAGGCACGGCGAGCGTAACTGGCAGGTTGACGGCAGGAGGGTAGAGTATCTCGATGCCTGGAGCTACGCCGAGTTTTTCAACCTCCTAGGTAATCCTGCCGCTGTGATCCCCATCGCTCGATCATCGCAAGGCCTGCCGATCGGAGTGCAGATCGTTGGCAGACCGTGGCGGGAGGAAGAAGTGTTGTCGGTTGCTGCCGCTCTGGAGGAGCGCTGCGAAGCGTGCAGAAAGCTACCACTGGCATCATCGAGTCCTGCCCTCTAGTATTTTTCTATTATTTCTTCGTCTTACCAATCTGAGTAGGTTGCTAGTGGGCTGCCTCGCTCAAAACACCTTTCCAGTCACTGTGGGACTGGCTTCCAAATGGCAAGCATGGAATTTCCAAAAGAAAACCAGCGACGTTCTGTTGCCTCTGGACAGATATTGACGTCGCTGATCTTGTTCCTTGTGGTATCAGCCGCGTACCTTTATGCATTCCCGCAGCCCAACGTTTTTTATGCGGGAGTTGTTCTACTGCATGCGGTTGCCGGAGTAGTAGCCGCGATCTTATTGATCGCGCTATTTGCGCGGCTTATCCGCCAAGGAACTTTCTCCGAACGGGCAGGTTGGTTATTGATTGCCCCCGGAGCAGTCGTTGGACTCGTCCTAATCAAGACCGGGACTCCACACAGCGAATGGAATTGGCTTTATCTGCACATCGTACTTTCCCTGACTGGGGCTGGCATCCTGCTTTCAAATTTACTCGGCCATCGTGGATGGCTGAATTCTAGCGCCGCGACGGCCATGTTGCGCACGCTCGTTTGTCTGGTGGCAATCGGTGTTGCGGGCTATGGCGCGCAATACCTGCGCCAGAGTTGGCACACGCGCAATCGCATCGAAAATCCGCTCATGCCTCCGGCCAGTATGGACGGCGAGGGAGACGGTCCCGAGGGATCGTTTTTCCCGAGTTCTGCGCAGGTTTACGGCAATCAGAAAATCCCCAGCAAGTTTTTCATGGAGTCCAGTTCGTGCAAGCGCTGCCACCAGGATATCTACAACCAGTGGTTCAGCTCGTCCCACCATTTTTCCTCGTTCAACAATCAGTGGTACCGCAAGTCAATCGAATATATGCAAGACACGGTTGGCACACGGCCCTCAAAGTGGTGCGGCGGATGCCATGATCCGGCGGTGCTTTATAGCGGCTTAATGGATACACCGATCAAGCAGATCGTGCACCGGCCGGAAGCGCAAGCCGGGCTGGGTTGCATGATGTGCCACTCGATTGCCCGCGTGAAGAGCACGATGGGCCAAGCGGATTTTTATTTGGAATATCCGAAATTGCACGAGCTCGCAGCCGACCCGAACCCAATCACCCGGACGCTCCACGATTTCCTGGTTGAGTTGAATCCCGAGCCACACCGGCGCGTCTTTCTCAAGCCGTTCATGCGCACCCAAACGCCAGAGTTTTGCTCAACTTGTCACAAAGTGCACCAGGATGTTCCAGTTGACCACTATCGCTGGGTGCGAGGATTCAACGAATATGACAACTGGCAAGCCAGTGGAGTTTCAGGAGAAGGCGCTCGCTCGTTTTACTATCCGCCGAAACCGATGCAGTGCCCCGACTGCCACATGCCCAAGGAACGATCCAAAGATGCGGGCAATATCAATGGCTTCGTGCACTCCCATCGTTTTCCCGGCGCCAACACAGCCTTGCCCACCGCCAATGAAGATGCTGCGCAACTGAAACTCACTGAAGACTTCCTGAAAAACGGCGCGCTTACCGTGGATATCTTCGCGCTGTCCCCCGCGCAGCGGCCGCTGAAGAGCGGCGGAGCGAGTGAATCGGAGCTGGCGACCACCTTCGCGGTGGGAGAAGAAGCGGAAACAAGAATCACTCCCAGCGCGGAAGACGCGGTTCCGATCACCGCTCCCTTGAACCTGGTGCAGCCGGCGTTGCGACGCGGCGATACCATGCGCGTCGATGTTGTGGTGCGTACGAAAACTGTCGGCCACTTTTTCCCGGGAGGTACCGTCGACGCCTACGACACGTGGCTCGAGCTGAAAGGAACAGATGACAAAGGGCAAGTCATTTTCTGGAGCGGAATGGTAGAGGGCAATGGCCATGGCCCGGTCGAGAAAGGCGCGCACTTCTACCGGTCTTTGCAGATCGATGCGCACGGCAATCCCATCAACAAGCGCAACACCTGGTCTACGCGAGCGGTAGTCTACGTTCGGCTGATTCCTCCCGGAGCGGCTGATACAGTGCATTACCGAATGTTCATTCCCGAAAATGCAGGTAACAAAATCACTCTGCATGCGCGCCTTTGTTATCGCAAATTCTCCTGGTGGAATACGCAGTTCTCGTTCGCGGGCCAGGCCGAGGAAAATTCAGACCGCCCGGTTACACCCAATTATGATGACCGTCCGTTCGTCTTCACGAAGTCGCTGAAAGGAGTTTCATCGAAAGAAGAAAAAATTCCGGATTTGCCGATCGTGGCGCTGGCCGAGGATGAAGTTACGCTTCCCGTGATTGCTCACAATGCCCCTCTTCCGCCACCGAAGACCGTCGCATTGAAAAAGGAATGGCAGCGCTGGAATGACTTCGGAATTGGACTTTTCCTGCAAGGCGATCTCAAAGGAGCCGCAGCCGCTTTTCAGAAGGTGACCGAGGCCGACCCTAATAATCCCGATGGATGGGTGAACATTGGCCGCTGTGCCGTGCAGGAAGGCGATATGGAAAGGGCGAGGGTTGTACTGCAAAAAGCGCTATCCTTATCGCCGAATCTCGCAAGAGCGAATTACTTTTATGCGCGAGTGCTGCGCGCGGATGGGAACTACGACGGCGCGGCGGCGCGCCTGCGAGCGGTTCTTTCCCAGTATCCGCGCGACCGCGTCGTCCTGAATGATCTGGGGCGAATTTTGTTTTTGCAGCGAAAATATGCCGAGGCAGTGAAGACCTTGCAGTCGGTTCTCGATATTGATCCGGAGGACCTGGAAGCGCACTACAATCTGATGCTCTGCTACAACGGTCTGGGAGATGACAAGTTCGCGAAGGAGCACGAAGAGCGCTACCTGCGCTTCAAGGCAGACGAATCTTCGCAGGCGATTACTGGCCCTTATCGCGAACTGCATCCCGAAGATAATAACGAGCGCCAGGCGATCCATGAACATGTGTCGGTGCCGCTGGCCGCGTTGAACGCAAGGTCTGCAAAAGCCATCACCGGAGTCGCTATGGCGGCGGGAGGTTC
>JASICF010000652.1 GCA_030044775.1 Candidatus Sulfotelmatobacter sp.
GTGAGCGCTTCAGCGCAAAGCTTACTTGGTGGCCTGCCGAGTGAAACGTTTCAACAGTTGGCTGAACTCACCGGCTCTGAGCCCTACGCTCTGGTATCTAACAGTGTAGCGATTAGCGGCAGCACCTTGGTTATCGGCGCACCGTCTGCGAACTCGCCAGATAGTTGTTTCGAGTGCGGCGCTGCCTATCTGTATACGGCAATTGGGGGCGACTGGTCGAATCTTAGCCTTACCGCTACCTTGGAGCAGTCGAGCGGCCAGACTGCAGGCGGGTTCGGCGATGCGGTCGCTATCAGCGGCGACACGATTGTCGTCGGCGGCTACGATTTCGCGGACATGACGGGCGCAGCTTACATTTATATAAGTCCGTCGGGAACGGTTACCGAAAATGCGGAGCTCACCACATCGGGCGCACCGAGTAACTTTTTTTATTCAGTAGCTATAGATGGAGACATCATCGTTGCGGGTAGTCCGCTTGCTTCCGTCAGTAGCGAGACGGAGCTAGGGGCAGCATATCTATACGTACAGCCTCCTGCGGGATGGGCGAACATGACACAGACCGCGTTGTTGGTGGCCAATAATGAATCCAGCGGTTGCTATTTCGGCAACACGGTTGGTGTGAGCGGGAATAGTGTAGTAGTCGGCGCGCCGCGTTCCGACGAGAACGGGCTCGTGCAGCGTGGGAGCGCCTACGTGTTTGTCGCACCGGCCGAAGGCTGGGGTGGGACGAGACGGCAAACAACCGAACTCGACCCCTCGGACGGAACGAGGAAGGCGTACTTCGGCCAGTCGGCGTCAATAAGCGGCCGCAACGTCGTTGTCGGTGCGCCACAACAAACGATAGGCTCAAATGATACCCAAGGCGCGGTTTACGTTTACACTCGGCCCTCGACTGGGTGGCCAAAAACGATGACAGAAACGGCCGAGCTTACCGCTGTCGACGGGAAGGCTGGCAGCGAACTTGGCTACTCCGTGGCAATCAGCGGCGCAACAATTCTCGCCGGCGCGCCCTTTGCTCACAGTCACGACGGTCTCTCGTATGTATTCAGCGAGCCCTCCGGCGGTTGGCAAGCCGGGCCGGGTGGAGCAGCAATTGGCGCCTCTGACGCTGGACCTGGTGACGTCTTTGGTAACGCTGTAGGGATTGGCGGGGGTGCTCTTGCCATATCAGCCGAGGGTTGGCCGAACGGCAGTTCATCTGCGGACGGAGCGATTTATGTGTTCGCGAAGATCCAGTAGCGGGCGCTATGCGAAGGCCGCCGGCCTTAGAACGTTGCGGCGCTTCCCATTAGCTGCGGTTTTCCTGTGAGAGTGGTCTTGCAAGATGTTATTTCGGTGACGGTGCCTGTTGAAGAGCCTCGAACGCCTGCATTTCCTGTTTCGCCTCCGCGGCTTTGCCCTCTTTGCGATAAATACCGGCTAACCCGAAGTGAGCCTGCGCCGCCAGCGAGCTTTGCTTCTCGATGGAAAGCAGCTTCGTCCAGGCCTTTTCGGCAGCGGCACTGTTGCCCTCGAGAGAAGCCGCCTTCCCGAGCGCATATAAGGTTTCTGGCATATCCGGCATTAACCCGTCCGCGCGAATAAGCTCGGCTCGCGCTTCATGCGCCTTGCCTTGCTCTAATAGCGCCTGCCCAAGACGATATGCGGCTTCGGCGTTTCCCGGCTGCAGCTTTGACTGGATGCGAAATTGTTCTTCCGCTTTCGGCCATTGAAACGCGCCTGCGTAGACTTGGCCGAGAGCGAGATGAGCTTCCGGCAGGCCGGGGCGGAGACGTAAAGCCTCTTTGTATTCCTTTTCGGCGTCATCCATGCGGCGCAGTACGAAATAATTTTCCGCCATTGCCTGATGCGCGCGTGCCGAATCAGGATAAGCGGCAAGCAGCGTGTCGATGGATTGCTTGGCCAGAAGTCCGCTGGCGCGGCCCAGATAATAAAGAATGTCCGGATCGTTCGGATGCTCGGTCTGCGATTTTTGCAGATTCGCAACCGCCTCGGCCAACTGACCGGTCTGAATCTGCGCAATTCCTAACGTGGTCTTGTCGGGCAGGCGCTGCAAATGAGGAATCGCTTCGCTGGCGTAGCCTTGCGAGAGCAAAGAGTAGCCGAGCAGTTGATGCGCGGGAAGCGAGTCCGGGCTCAATTCCAGCGCGTGCTTCAGCGGCGGAATCGCCGATCCGTAATCGCCTTCATCCATGTACGCCTGGCCGAGGCTGAGGAAACCATCCACCAGCGATGGATCGAGTTCGGTGACTTGCTTGAATTCTTGTATGGAGACGTCGAAGTTTTTTTCCTTCTCGGCGGCGATTCCGGCCTGCATGTGCTCAACGACCTGCGGCGATGCAGCCTGCCAGGCGAGCGCGATAAATAAGAGGGCGTGAATCACGGTTTCTCCGGTTCGCGCACTTCCAGAAACTGGTCGGCGTGAACGTCATTTAAAGTCTGATGAATTCCCGAAGGCCAGTTCACTTCCACTTTGGCTTTCTCCGCCGAACCCAATCCGAAGTGAAGGCGCTTGTCGCTGGCAGAAAGATAGCTGCCCGAAGAAGTTGCAAACCGTGTTTGTCCATTCACCTGCACGCGCGCCCCAAAACCATCGCGATTGCTGCGCGCGCCCCGAAGCGTGATCGTAAGCCAATGAGCCTTGCCGCCGCGATTCATAAATACGTAAGGGTGCCCGCCGAGTGTGGTTACCACGGCATCCTGCCAACCATCGTTATTCAAATCGCCGAAAGCCGTGCCCCGCCCGGCCCATGGCGCGGGCGCTCCCGAGTCGACCCGTTCGAAGCGGCCGTTGTGATTCATGGCAAGCAGAGGTTTTTCCAGATAGTGCAGCGAGGGATCGATTTGCTCGACATTATCCAATACATGGCCCTGAGCAACAAACAGGTCCTTCCATCCGTCGTTGTCGAAGTCCTCCAACCCAACTCCCCAACCGGAACTTCCGCTCGAGAGCAGTCCGAGACCGGTTTCGAGACTGCGATAGCTGAACGATCCATCGCCGTCGTTGTGGTAGACGCCGTAAATCTCCCGCGGCAATTCGGTGACGACAGCATCGGGCCGGCCGTCGTTGTCATAATCCTGAAAAACCACGCCCATGCCCGAAAGCCGGCGCCCATCCTGCGAGAGCGCGGCGCCTGCTTCCAGTCCAACTTCACTGAACGTGCCGTTTCCGTTGTTACGAAACAGATATTGTTGCATGCCGTCGTTAGCGACGTAGATATCGGTAAATCCATCTCCGTCGTAATCGGCGAAGGCTACTCCCAACGCGCGACCCTTCTTTGCTGCGATGCCGGAACTCTTGCTCACGTCGGTAAAAGTACCGTCGCCATTATTGTGATAAAGAATGTTGGTCGTTGCCGGAAATTCTTCCGGCGGACAGTAAGTGTGAAAGTTTCCGCCACAATCGTGGCTGTGTTTGGTGTCCCAATCCATGTAGCGGGTGACGAACAGATCCAGTTTGCCGTCGTTATCGTAATCAAAAAATCCGGCTGAAACCGACCATCCTCCGCCCGCCACGCCCGCTTTCGCGGTCACATCGGTGAAGGTGCCGTCGCCGTTGTTGTGATAGAGAATATTTTTTCCGTAGTTCGTTACGTAAATATCGGGGTAGCCGTCGTTGTCGTAATCGCCGACCGCAACCCCCATTCCATAATTGCCATCGCCTGCATTGGCCAGACCGGCTTGTTCGGTCACATCGGTAAA
>JASICF010000653.1 GCA_030044775.1 Candidatus Sulfotelmatobacter sp.
ATTTCGAGATTGCCAGTCGTCTATCGCGACGCCTGGGTGACGATTGGCTTTGTCGGAGTCTTCAGTACCGGAAGCTTTGGCGTGACCGGTAATGGCCGGCGCTGGATCACGGGTGCGCGCCGCGTTACCACACGCGAACGCGTTGCCGAGGAACTCGCTGACACCTCAGCCGACGCCAGTTTCGACGGCGCTTCGTAGCCGATACGGGCCGTTTCCGGCGCGCCGAAAAGTTCCGGATGCAGATAGTGGCCACGATCCAGCGGAGCTTTTTCGACTTCCGTCTGGATGCGATGCGCGTCGGCAAACGCGTCATGGCGAATGCCCGTCACTTGCCATGAGACCTCAACGTTCGGCAGGTTGGTTCGGATCTGAAACTGATTCTGCTCGATTTTCTTCGCGACGATCGCTTGTGCAAACTGACCAATCACCGTCAGTTGATAGCGAAAATCTTTGTTGAGAGCTTCGAACCAATCCGGCAGGGTCACCGTCGCCAGGCCTTCGCCGTCGGTGGCGATGTTGCCGTTGTAAATGTCCATCATGTCTGGCGATTCGACGAAAGAGTGGTAGAGATACTTATTCGCCGGATCGAGCGGATGGTCGATCTTGAACGAACCGGAAGGCTTGGTCAGTGAATTGGTCACGTCGAGAGAAGTGATCGTCACCGTGGCGTTATTGTTCAGAGTCATCGGCGAAGGGCCGCTGCCGTTGTTGATACGGAAAACGATCTTTCCGGTGCCACTGGCATTCAGATAGGTATTGCCGCTGCTATCGCCTTGCAGAGTATAGTTCTCGCAATTCGAGGACATGCCAGTGAGAGCGAGCTGTATACCCATCGTGTTGCTGCAGCCGTCGCCGCCGATGTACGCGTAGGTTGGTGGGGTTGGTGGGAGTCCTAAGTTGTTGATGGCGGCGACGATGGCAACCGCAGTCGATAGGGGCGAATCGTTAGCCGCGCTCACAGCAGCGTACCCGCCAACCGAATCGTTCTCTCCGGCTACCGCGGTCGCGTTATCAGCAGTGCCAACCAGACCGAACCCGGCGGTTGCGCTAGTGTCACCCCAGACCCCAATGTCAGCCCCCAAGTAGTTGATGGGACCTATACCACTGAGCGTGCCATCGCTACCAAAGATACCCGGTCCAATAACGAAGGAGCTCCCTAGCCCTTGCGGCCCGACTCCAAAAACGCCAGCTGCCGGGACGTTGTAGAAACCATTCGTCGGGCCCGCCACTGCGTAGATACCGTTCCCGCCTGTCTCGAACGAACCCGTACTGCCTCCACCGAAGAAGTCGGCTCCATCTCCGCCTGGCCCGACCGTGGAAGCCCCTCCCGTGAAATGGCCACCCAAGCCTCCGCCGTAACCTGCGGAGTTTGTGTCGTTTCCGCCAGCTCCTGTTACACCGGACCCGCCAGAAACGTTAGACCCGCTAACAGTTCCGGACGGTCCGCCATAGAACTCCCCCCCGACCCCCTGAATGCCAGCGCTGGTTCCCTCCACCCCTGTCCCGAAAATGCCCGCGGCCGTTCCGTAGATGCCGACACTCGGCCAAGATGACGTACTGGTGGAGGTTGCCTGGCCATATACGCCGACTCCGGTGGCACTTGAAGAGACCCCATAGACACCGGTTGAAGACCCGCTGGTCGCCAGGTCGTTCCCCAGAACGCCCGTGCCGTTCGTTGCAATCCCACTTACGCCTGCGCCTCCGGCTGCGTTCGACGCTCCTGCGACACCGACAACATTTGAGCTGGCGCTGATCGCCTCAATCGAACCGGGAGCGTTCACGTAAATTCCATTCCCGTTGCCCGATTGGCTGACATAGAGCGTCGGCGCGAAACTGCTGTTGGTCAACTGCTCGTTTTGTGCCGTAACCTCACCCGTAGCCGAGATGTTGCCGGTGTCGCTGAGATTGCCGGTAATCGTCTGATTGCCGGTGAAGGTGTTGGCCGCGGAAAGCTGTGGAATTTTAGTCGTGTCCACGTTTAGCGTGACACTGCCGGTCGTGCCGCCACCGGTCAGATCAGTTCCCGCAGTCACACCGGTGATTGTGCCCGTGCCTGCCGAGGAACACGCCCATTTGCTCCCGTTCCACTGCAGGACCTGATTTGTGGAACAGGTTGTGGCCAGCGACAGGCTCAGCGTTCCGCTGGTCCCTCCGCCGCTGAGTCCGCTGCCTGTGGCAGTAGTGACGCCCGTGATCGTGCCCGCGCCCGGGAAGGTCTGACCCTTCGAAAAGGTGATGAGTCCATCGCTGGCAATGTTAAGTCCCGTCTCAGCCGGAGTCGCCGTGCCTGATCCGAACAGCAGATTCAACGTAGCTGAGGGCGAAGGTGTGTCGTTGCCCGCTGGCTGCGCCTGCCACTGAAAAGTCTGCGCTACCGCAGCCGACGTCCCACTGTCGTATGACGAAGCCGCAAAAGTCTCTGCCTGCGAATCCTTGCCTCCCGATGAAGTCGCCGTGCCCGTCGCGGGCAGATTCAGCTTTCCAGCCACACTGATCGCCGCCTTCCCGCTCTGCGTGACAATCGAATTCTGAATGTTGGTCGCAGTCGAGAACAGAGGAAGAACATTCGCAGTGCCGCCGCTCGTGGTCACGTCCGATGTTGTCGGAGGCACGGCCGATGCGTTGTTGTTTGCCGCGGCGGTGCTGGTTGGTGAAGCGTTGTCTGTGCTTCCTGCACTCACTGGCGCCGCCAGCACGAAGGCCGAAGGCGGCAGCCCCCCTATTGTTTGCGCATCTCCAGCCTTCAATGCATAGGGCGCGCTTACTAACAAGACCCGCGGTTGCTCGGCTTCCCCTTCGACCTGCACGCCGAGCCAATGTGCCTGGCCGGCGACAAAAATGTCGGAGGGCAATCCGCTGCTGCTGGTCGAACCCAGCATGACTGTGTAATTGCCGTGCACGTCGGGCTGCACGTTCTGGGTCTCCATCCATAACGCGGCGCCGCCGGTCTGTTCGAAATAAAGAGAGAACGTGACGGCAACAGTTCCGCTTAACGGCTTGCCATCAGGTTCCATCAATGTTCCGCTGAAATTAATCAGTGGTGGCACGACCGCGTTGGTATTGGTCGCCACCACTTGCGCCTGAGTGAACACGCAGCCGGCCAGTAAAAGCACCAGGCTTTGAAGTACCTGAAACCACTTCATAAGCGACTCCTGCGTTTTTTTCTGAAATACTTGCCGGAATTTTTTCATCATGCCTTTTCTCGCTCTCTTCGGGGCCGCTCGTTGGGGGTGCTTCCGACTAAGGGTTCTGTATAGATAGGCGGAAAGCGCGAACAAATTGCCTCAACAGGAAAAAGCGGCAGTGCGCGGAGATCGAAAAATGGGCCGCCTAAATCGTCGAAATGAGGTATTATGAAGGCCTTTTTTAGGCCCCTTCGGGCGGCCGTTCTCGGCGGCTGCGGCTGATCGGAGTATCTGTTGCCTGAAACTCAATCCAATGCCGTGACCCAGCTTCTGGTGCGCTGGAGGAAGGGCGATGAGCAGGCTCTGCACGATCTGATTCCGATCGTCTACGAGGAGCTGCGCCGCCTGGCGCACCACTATTTGCGTTCTGAACGTCCAGAACACACTCTGGAAAGCGCGGCCCTGGTTCACGAGGCCTACCTTCGCCTGATGGGAGGTAAGCCGGTCGAACTGCAGAATCGCGATCATTTCTTTGGCGTCGCGTCGCGGCTCATGCGGCAGATTCTGGTAGATTATGCGCGCAGCCGGAAAGCGGCCAAGCGCGACGGCGGCTGCAAGGTCAGCCTCAGCCACGCGATGGACCTTCCCCTCACGAACGATGAGGATCTGGTGGCTTTGGATCGCTCCCTGGAGGAACTGGCCCGCATCGATGAGCGTCAGGCCAGGATTGTGGAATTGAAATTCTTCGGTGGCCTTTCTTCGAGTTCTGCGGCCTCCGCATTGAACATTTCGAGGGCCACGGTTGACCGGGAGTGGGCGGTGGCCCGGCTATGGCTCAATCGGCACGTGCGCACTTCGACAGAGCCATGACATCCGAACAATGGCAACAGATGAAGGACCTGGTCGCTCAAGCTCTTGAGCATTCACCGGCTGAGCGTGGCGCCTTCCTCGATCGGGCTTGTGAAGCCGACCATGTGTTGCGGGACGAAATCAACGCGCTTCTGGCCGAAGAGAAGCTTGTCCGGTCGAACTTTCTTCAATCTCCACTGCACCTGGATGACCTGGGCAACATTAGCGATAGCACCGCTGACGCGGCCGGCCTGCCGCGGGCGGGGCAGGTGTTTGCCGAACGCTTTCATATGATTCGCAAACTCGGGGAAGGCGGCATGGGACAGGTCTGGCTGGCTGAGCAAACCTCGCCCGTCCGGCGACCGGTCGCGCTCAAACTCATCCGCGCCGGCATGTACGACGAGTCAGTCGTCAAGCGCTTCCAGGCCGAGCGGCAATCGCTTGCCATCATGGACCATCCCACCATTGCCAAAGTGTTCGACGCAGGAGCTACGCCGCAGGGCCAACCCTACTTCGTGATGGAGTATGTAGCCGGTTTACCCATTACCGAATATTGCGACCAGAACAAGCTCAAAATCGGCGATCGCCTGCAGCTTTTCATCCAGGTATGCGAGGGTGTTCAGCACGCACATCAGAAAGCCATTATTCACCGCGACCTGAAACCGGCCAACATTCTGGTCGCGGAGGTCGACGGCAAACCGGTGCCGCGAATCATCGATTTCGGTCTGGCAAAAGCGAACACACCTCTTTCTGCCGGCGAGACGATGTTCACGCAGATGGGACACTTCGTTGGTACACCCGGATACATGAGCCCTGAGCAGGCCGATCCCAACGTAAGAGACATTGACACCCGCACCGATGTGTATTCGCTTGGAGCGGTTCTCTACGTACTGCTTGCAGGATCGCAGCCGTTCGAAAGCAAGCCCGGAGCGCAGTTGCCGCTTGAGGAATTACTGAGGAGACTGCGCGAAGAGGAACCGCTGAGTCCGAGCGCGAAGGTAAGCAGCGATCGGAAAACGTCGGGTGCGACTGCCAAGGCGCGTGGCACTGAATGGAAACAACTAGCAAGCCTGCTGCGCGGCGATCTGGACTGGATCACGATGAAGGCGATGGAGAAAGATCGCAGCCGTCGCTACGGCACACCTTCCGAGTTGGCGGCCGACATTCGCCGTTACTTGAATCACGAGGCTGTCATGGCTCGCCCCGCGAGTACCGGTTACCGATTGCAAAAGTACGTCCGTCGGCACCGCGTGGCAGTGGCTGTTGCGACAGGGTTCGCGATGTTGCTGACCGCCTTTGTGATCGTGCAGGCAGTCGAGGTGCGCCGGATCACCGGGGAACGGGACCGCGCGAACCAGGAGCGGGATCGGGCTACGCGCATCACCGATTTCATGACGAATATGTTCAAGGTATCCGATCCTTCCGAGGCACGAGGAAAAAGCGTGACTGTCCGTGAGATTCTCGACAAAGCATCGAACAACGTGGGGAACGGATTGGTAAAAGATCCTGTGGTTCAAGCCCAAGTGATGCAGGCCATGGCGTCTGTTTACTTTAACTTGGGACTATTTGACCGGTCTCTGGATCTGGGCCGGCAAGCACTTGACATTCGCAGCAAAGCCCTGAGCCCTGACGACCCGGAGACTCTTCGATCGATGACGCAACTAGCGGCCGCCCTGGTTCGACGGGGACATCTAGCCGAAGCGGAAAAACTGGAACGCGACGCGCTGGCAAGGGACCGCCGTGTTCTCGGAGCGGAGGATCCGCTTACCCTCAAAACAACCGACTATCTTGCCAGCACTGTGGGAATCGAAGGGCATCTAGACGAACGATTGCAATTGGAGCGTGAAGCGGTGGAAGGCGGAACTCGCAAACTGGGAGCCGAGAATCCGGAGGTGATCAGGATGACAGGCAACCTGGGAGGGGCCCTGTCCGATTCGGGCAGGTACGCCGAAGCCGAGCAGGTGTTTCGCCGGGTGTTTGAACTCGCCAAGCGCGTAGAGGGCCCCGACTCGCCGCACGCTTTGTTGGATGAAGGTAACCTCGGATTTGCCATCAGGTCGCAAGGCCGCTATGCGGAGGCGGAGCCGTATTATCGGGAGGTTCTGGCGATCCAGGAAAAAGTGCTGGGAATGGAACATCGGGATACGACGTGGACCACGGTCGGCTTGACCATTCTTTTGATCAAAGAGGGTCGCCTGGACGAGGCCGAGAGCATGATCCGCCGTGTGGTAGCTGTCAGGACGAAGACACTGGGGCCAGAGCACTTTGAAACTTTAGGATCGAAGGACGTGCTGTCAGACGTGCTTTGCAGGGAGGGCCACCTCCAGGAGGCAGAGAAATTGCAGAGAGAAACGCTGGCGGCGATGATTCGGGTTCGTGGACCAGATACTCCCGATACATTAGAAGCTCAATCCTATCTCACCCGAACGCTCAATCTGGAAGGTCGCTATTCCGAGGCTGAAAATCTCGGCCAGAAAACCTATTCGGCCCAGGTTCGCATTGAGGGAGTGCAAAATTCACTCACATTGAACACGTTGCAGCAGTTAGGCATAGCGCTCGCCTATCAGGGGCGTTATGCCGAAGCTGCCAAGTTGTTTCAGGATGCCATGGCAAAGAACGTGGCATCCTCGGCGCAAGGGAACGCTTTCCAGTTGTGGTATGCCTTTGCCTGTGTAGCCGCTGCCGCGAATCGTTCCGACGAAGCGATGCAATATCTGCACGAAGCCGTCAACCGCGGATACAAAGATGCTGGGGCTCTAGCGGCGGACGGCGATCTGAAGAATCTTCGAGGCGACCCACAGTTCGAGTCACTCGTCGCCGGCTTGCGTCAGAAAATGCCAACAACTCAAACACACTAGCCGCAACGGTAATCTGGATTCGCACGTCCGCACTAAGGCAACTCCCACGAATCGCCGGGCAAGTCCCAAGATGCCAATTCTTGGCGACCTCGCGACTTTATCGGACCGTAACGGACCTACAAAATTCTGGAGGGGTTTTGCAAATGGTTGATAAAGTTGGCGTCCCCGACGGGATTTGAACCCGTGTTACCGCCGTGAAAGGGCGATGTCCTAGGCCGGGCTAGACGACGGGGACGGAATCGAAGGATCTGCTCGCAGACATTTGATCGTAACAACCCTCTCGAACGCTGTCAAAAACCTCGGTGGCGGTCGGTTCTGAATTAAACCGCATGACCGCCAAGCCAGAATTCTAAGACCACCGGCCCACGTTCGCGGCCAGTTGCTCGTCCTGTGCTCTCGGACCGCTTGTCGTGCCGGGCGATTTCTCATCCAGACTTTTCTTACTTGGCTTTCCCAACCAATTTAGAATGACTGGGCAGGGCATCGAAGCTTGACGACCGGCGGAGGAGATTATGTCCGATCCACTCTATCTCAGTCTGTGGTTTTCCGATTTCTCCGGTCCGGAGATGTTGCCGCATGCTTATTCCGTGCTGCAGCAGTTTCCGTTTTCGGCGGAGCGTCCGGGAGTGACGTATTTTGCTCTGCATCCGGTTTCGTGGAACGAGGCGACAATCCTGGAGCGAAGGTTTCCGGGAGGGATTGATCCAGGGCAAGCAACATTGATTGCCGCCGAGTTGATTCACGACGATTACGCTTACATGTTCGAAGCTTATTGGGATCTGTGGACGCCCGACCGCACCAGCGGGAAC
>JASICF010000096.1 GCA_030044775.1 Candidatus Sulfotelmatobacter sp.
ATTCCTGCCACACCATGATTCCCAGTTCATCGCAGATGTCAAAGAAATCATCCGACTCGTAATATCCGCCGCCCCACTCGCGAACCATGTTCATGTGGGCATCGACCGCGGATTGAAGAATGCCACGATGAACCGCGGGCGTGACGTGGTTGGGGAAGCTGTCAAAGGGAATGACATCGGCGCCCTTGGCATAAACCAGAATCCCGTTCACTACAAACTCGAAACTCTTTCCCCATTGGTCGGCAACGCGACGAAGTTCAATTGAGCGCAGTCCCGTTTTGGCTTCGCTTTGCGCAACAACACGCTTGCCGATTTTTATCGATGCTGAAAATCGGTAACGATTTTGCGGCCCATAGCCCACCGGATACCAGAGTTTCGGGGACACAATCCGAAGCGGAACGGAAATATGGTTCATCCCGGCATTCAGTTGAAGCGTCTGAGAACCATCCGTTGTCTCCGGACCTGCCAGTTCGTCATGGGTCAGAGTCAGCGTTGCCGTCGTTGGCTGGCTCGCTTCGATGTCAACCTCGGCTGCGACGTTGGCGAGTGCCGGTGTGATGCTCTCTTGATGAATGTGGAAGTCATCGATGCGCAGTTCGTCCCACATTTCGAGATGAATCGGCTGCCAGATTCCTTCCGTCAGAAAGCGCGGTCCCCAATCCCATCCATACTGATACGGAGCTTTGCGCGTATAGGGAGCCGTAGCAATGTTCTCCTCGTTGCCGTAGTTGTGAGTCGAAATCGACGGCAAAACATACGGCAGCGACTTGACGTAAGGCAGCATGTGCTCAACGGCGGAGTGGAACTCGATCCGTAGCGTGTTTGCGCCCGGCTTGAGCAACGTTTTTGCCGGTACACGCCAGGTGCGGAACATGTTGTCGGCGTGCAGAATCGGTTGATCGTTCAAATACACGTCAGCGAAGGTATCCAGACCGGCAAAGACCAAATCCAGATGTCCGTGCGCGAGCGCCGCCGCATCCACTTGAAACGTGGTTTGATATTCCCAATCCGCTAGGCCGATCCACTGCAGATGGAATTCGTTGTCTTTATCGAAGGGATCTGGAATCAGCTTGTTATCCAGCAAATCGCTGTGTACGACGCCTGGAACTTTTGCAGGATGCCATTCTTTGACGCCCGCTTGATCCACGTTGGCCACCGCGCGAAACTGCCAGCCCGAATCGAGATCGATCGACGTTGACTCGGCCGCGTTTAGCGCAGGTGTAAATGAGATGAAGGCCAGGAAGAATGCGAGACGAAGAGTTCGGACCGCAGGACGAATCAATGCCATTGCTGAGAGGCTCCCATGTATGGTGTTACGGGTTCCGGCGAGCGCGGAATCGGGTTGAAAAAGAATACTACTACAGTCGATTGGTTCACAAAGATTTGGTTCAGAGATGGATGGCCGCGATTTCAAGTGAATCCGATTGAACGAATTTTTTGCCGCTGGCGTGCGGAAACTGTGTCAAAATGTGCCTAGAAACTAGGGTGTCTGGGGGGTGCATATGTCCTGCCGGAAAGCCTGCCTCGCTGTTCTTCTGATTTCTTCCACGGCCGCCTTCGCGCAAGTTTCTCATTCAGATCAAGTACAAGTTGCGCCGCCGCTGGTTCGAGCCATCGAGCCGCCATCGCCCGACGCGACGGTAGCTAAACTGGAGTTGCAGGCCGACCAACTGCGCGCCGAGAAGCTCTATCTCGATGCCCTCGATTACTACAATGCGGCTCTCGCCAAGAAACCGGACGATGCAACCCTGCTCAACAAAATCGGTATTACCGAACTGATGATGCAGCGTTACCGGGAAGCGAAGAAGTCGTTTGAGCGCGCCATCCGTGACGATAGCCGGTACGCTGACGCCTACAATAATCTGGGTGTAGTTTTTTATGAGAATAAGAGGTACCGCGCGGCGGTAAAGGAGTATCAGAAGGCGATTTTGCAGGATGATACTTCGGCTTCTTTCTTCAGCAATCTAGGTGCTGCCTATTTCTCGCGGAAGGATTTCGTTGCCGGAGTCAACGCTTACGAGCGCGCCTTGCAGCTCGATCCCGATGTGTTCGAGCGGACTTCCCGCGCAGGTGTGCAGGCGCAGCTTCCCAGTCCCGAAGATCGCGCGCGTTACGATTACACCGTCGCCAAACTCTACGCGAAAATGGGGCGCGCGGATCAATCGCTGGAATACCTCCGCAGGGCGATGGAGGCCGGCTACAAGAACCTGAAGGACGTTTACAAGGACTCCGACTTCGCCCAACTCCGCAAAGATCCGCGCTTTACTGTGCTGATGGCCTCTAAGACCGCAGTGGTCGCGGATTAAGGCAGATTAAGCTCGAGGCCGGGCGTTTCCCCCGAGATAGAACTCATCTGCTTAGGAACTCTCGTGTGCCGGAAATGTACTCCCCATGCGAGATTACTCATCATGCACACCATGGAGAACAATTACAAACTTTTACAAAATTAGACGGAACTATGCCCGCTTCTGGGGTTTAATCAGTTCAAATACTCCTGAAAACAACAGGGTGAGTAAGGAGAAACGGTAGCCCATCGGATGCTGACCCGAGCACGCCCCAAGCAAGTGTCCGGTGGGTTTTTTTATTGCCGTTAGAGACCGCCCGGCGTGACCTGATCTCTGGCTTTCGGGGCCTACCTCGTCGGAATACTATGGTTTTTTGGCGGCGACTGGTTTAGTTATCCGAAACGCTTTGACCACGATCGCGTTCGGCTGCACACCTACCGGAATTAGTGTCAGTAGCGAATACTCCGTTGGCTCGAGTTTGCGCGGCGTGCGCCGCTGGATCACGGTGACATCGCCCGATTGGGTATCAAGCACCAGAAGATAGTTCTCGCTCTGCGACAAAGCCAAGCCGTCGGGGCGGCTTCCTACCGGCAAAGTCGCAATTCTGCGCCCCAGGTCGATGTCGTACACTGCGACGCTGTCTGATCCGAAATTGCTGACGTAGAGTCGCGAGTTGTCGCTCGTAACCAGGCCGCGCGCTGGATGCTGCCCAACCAGCGCGCTGCTTCCCACTTCGTTCGTTCCCGTTTCGATGATGGAAATGCTGTCCGAGTCAAAATCGCAAACCATCAATTCGCCGCCATCGGGTTTCGGGGCAAGATCGACCGGGGTTTTCCCGACATCGAGAAATGCAAGCACGCGGTCGCTGGTTTCCTCCCCGTGTTTCAGGCCGATGGATGCGACTTGCGAAGACCCCGTGCAGGCGACAAACGCTTTGCTCGAATCGGGCAGGATGGCAATGTCCTCCGGTTGAGAGCATACGGGCAAAGTCGACCGCACTCCGAGCGATTTAGCATCGACGATCGAAACCGTATTGTCGCCACGATTCGAAACCACTACGGTTTCGCCATCAGGCGAAACTCGCGCCATTCCAGGATCGGCGCCAACCCGGATATTGCCTGCCACTAACCGTTTTCCTAAATCGAGAACAGAGATATTGGCCGATCCCGAGTTTGCGACGTAGCCGCGTTTGCCATCTTGCGAAACATCGATGAAGTAGGGCCGGGAGTGCACGCCAACCGTAGCCACAACTGCATTTTTCTCTGTGTCGATGATGCTTACGTTGTCCGATCCCGAATTCACTACATAAACTTCATTTTTTCGTGTATTGATGGCGATCCCAGTCGGCGATAGTCCTACAGCGATCGTCTTCGCCGGCTCAAACGTCCGCAGATCGATCACGCTCACCGTATTGCTCTTGCCGTTGGTCACATAGGCGTATTCGCGATAGGAGGGACCGTACTCCGGGAAAGCTTGCTGGCTGAAATACCACCAGCCCAGTGCACCCAGGATTGGGATGAGAACTATGACGAAAAGGAGTTTTCGCAAGATTGCCGATCGGCCTCGAGAAAATTAGCTTATCAGACAGGTTCTTCAGGCCTCGGGAGGAAGATTCGAGACGAGAACGAACCTAGCGCGGATTCTGTGCGGGCTCGGGTTGGGCCGCCCCTCCCGGCTTGACTCCCGTAAGTTCCGCTTCGATGGTCGCCGCAACCTTGTCGTTGGGAAGCTGCATGCTCCCATCCAGCACGACGCTCAATTCGCCGGCTCCGATTCCCTGAAACTTCGCCTGCTGCAGCTTGGCATAGCCCAGCGCCGCAGCCGGGAGAAAGGCTTTATAGTCGGAGCCCTGGCGCGCTGCGGAGAGCACCGACGCCGCGACTTGGTCGCGCACCGTTTCGCCCAGCGTGCCGGAGCGCAGCAGGTCGCCAATCAATCCTTCTGCGTCAACCCGCGAGATCGATGGCGAGACGCGCAGCGTGCCATCTTCCGCGACCGCCGGAGTCAGAGTTATTTCCATACTGCCGTTGCCCTCGGCCATTTCGTTGGCGTTGCCGCGCCCGCCAAAGCACGCCCACCGTTCGTAATGCAGTTGCGCCAGCACCACGCTGGTCGGAGTGGAAGGGGTGAGAGCCGCATTCTGAAGCGTGATTTGCTCGCCGCACGGATCGGAGTGATTTATTTGCGTCCGCAGAACCGCAGTGATGTTTTGCTGCAGATCGGCTAAATTGGCGGTGAGCTCGATCCGGAAAGTGTTCTGAGTGCCGGGCAGGGCAACTTTGGAAACAGTTCCTGATGTAACGATCGTTATCGGTTGATTGTCAAAGTTCACCACGGTTTTCGCCGGCGGGATGATGATGGCGCCTTCAGCGTCGTTGCTGGTGGGAACGCTCATTTCGTCTCCCAGGCCCAACTGCTGATCTCGGAAGCTTGCCAGACTGGTTTTCAGATTCTCCGCCGAAATCGCGAGGCCCGGGTTCTCAACTTTTTTCTCGGTTACCTCCGCATTGAGCGCCTTGATTTCTTGGGCCAACTCCGAATCCGTCCGGTTCAACTTCTTGATGGTTTCTTTCAGCCCCGATTTCTGCCGATCCGAAAGCTGTTCCAGAAAAGCAGTATCTTGTGCTCGCGCCTGCTCGATCGCTGCCGAAAGCGTCTTCGCTTTCTCGGCAAGATCGGTCCTGTTCTCGTTTGCTGCTCGCTCCTGGAAGGCTTGCACCTCCGAACTGGCGACCTCGGTGCTCTTCACCATCAATTTCAACTGGCTGATTTGCGGCCGCGTTGCCTGCAAGGCGAGCGCATCGTGAAAGCCTTTTAAGTCATCTTTGGTGTCAAGGCCGCTGGCGATTCCCGTACCTCCGCTGAGGCCGCCTCCACCGGCAAGGCTCCCGCCCATGCCCCCGCCGCCATGCTGCCCGGTCGCCCGGAACGGAAACATCAGCAACATAGCGCTTAGGAGAAGCGCCATCGTGGTCGGCCCGTGCCTGTTTTCGCGGAACATCGGAGTCACTCCGAGGGGAGTTTGTACGCGGGAGAGCTAACAGCCACTATAGCTTGGCCCAAGTACGGAAACAATTCACATTTACAGTTCTTTGCACGAACGCTCCACTACAGAGCGCCCCACTACAAAAGACCGTTTTCTCAACCGGAAGAGCCATGAAAAAGCATTCTGGATCTATCGAAAAAAAACTCGCCATCGCTGCCCTACTTCGCCGTTACCGTCTCCCTCACTCCGATTTCCGGCACCGTTCTGCCCACGACAGCCGCAATCTGACGCACTTGCACCATCAGTTCTTCGAACTGCTCGGGAAACAACGATTGCGGCCCATCCGACAGAGCCTCATCCGGTTTGTTGTGCACCTCCACCATCAGCCCATCCGCCCCGACCGCCACGGCCGCGCGCGACAACGGTGTCACTTTATTCCGCTTTCCGGTTCCATGGCTCGGATCAACCAGTATCGGCAAATGGCTCAACCGCTGCACTGCAGGAACCACGCTCAAATCGAGCGTGTTGCGAGTGTGATCGGCGAACGTGCGCACTCCGCGCTCGCACAGCGCGACGTTGTAATTGCCCTCGCTCAGAATGTATTCCGCCGCCATGAGAAATTCTTCCAGCGTGGCTGACATGCCGCGCTTCAGCAGTACCGGCTTCTTTGCTCGTCCCGCGCGTTTGAGCAGGGAAAAATTCTGCATGTTGCGCGCCCCGATCTGGATCGCGTCCGCATACTCCTCCACCAGATCGAGAGACTCGTTGTCGATTGCCTCGGTGATGATTTTCAGCCCAAACTGCTGGCGGATTTGCGCCATAATCCGCAGCGCTTCCTCGCCCAGGCCTTGAAACGAATAAGGAGAC
>JASICF010000097.1 GCA_030044775.1 Candidatus Sulfotelmatobacter sp.
GCAGGCCTCCTTGCATGAGCACGCCGGTGCCGCCGAGTTCGACCGTCTCGCGGATTTTTTCGTAGATGGTGTCGAAATCGAGAATGTAGCCTTCTTTGGCCGCCGGGCCTTTCAGCGGACGGTAGAACGCGCAGAAGGTGCAGTACTCGGTGCAGAAGTTGGTGTAATTAATGTTGCGGTCGATGATGTAGGTGACCACACCCTCGGGATGTTTAGCGCGGCGTACTGCGTCGGCTTCCATGCCGATGCCGATGAGGTCGTCGGAGCGGAAGAGGTCGAGGGCCTGGGAGTGGGTTAGGGACATTGCAGCTTTATTCTAGCGCGTGGTTTGTTTCTAAAGAAAGAAGCAGGTTCCCGTTCGCTGCGCTCCGTTACTCAAAGCGGGTTCCTCACCGCCGCTTCGCGGCGATTCGGAATGACATCGGGTTTGTTCGCTTATGTTAGTCGCTTCTCACGTCCATGCCGCCGCGAGTTCTCGCGCATCCAAGCGACCAACGCCACTTCCGGCATCTTATCCGCTGCCAGGAATAGTCCACCCCCTTTAGGCTACCCTCGTCCTGGTTTGTGCTCGGTGGTCCTTGCGATGGCGAAAATACTGAAACAGAGTCACTATGCTCCCCAGCGCTGCCAGGCCAATCAGAATTGCCAGCGCAGGGGCGTAGTACTGATCGAAAAAACGCAGAATGTGGCGGCCGTAGTGGAAGCCGAGGAAGGCTTCGATGCAGTAGCGGACTCCGCGGCCGAGGGCCAGTGCGCCCACAAATTTTTTACGCGAGTATTGCAACGCCCCCGCCGCGATTAGAAACGGAACGAAGGGAAACGGCGGGGGCAGCAGCGCGGGAATGGCCACGGCCAAGAAACCTCGGCGCGCGAACCTGTTCTTGACGCGATCCGCTTTTTTCTTTGAGAGCCTGTGCTCCATGGCCTCTTCCCCGCCTTTGCGGGCAAGCGCATAAGTAATGTAGCCGCCAACCAGCGCGCCGAGCGTGGCCATAAACGCGTAATAAGGCCAAGGCTCGCGATGGCGAGCCGCAAGCCAGATGCAGAGGACGTCCATGCTGCCGGTGACGGGAATCACCGAGTTGTCGACGACGCCCAGCACGATGAGGCCGGGACCTCCCATGCGCCGGAGATGCTGCCAAAGCGTGGCTGCGAAAAGCGGATGAAGGTGGGCGAGCATTGGGGCTTAGATGCAGTTTCAGAGCGCCGGAGCCGCTTTCGGTTCGTAAGCGTACATCTTTGCTGTCAGGAATTTCAGCGGCGGTGCCATGGGCAGGGCGCCGATTTCTGCCGCGTAGCGATAAAACAATCGCAATCCCTCCAGGCAAGGCTCGTCGAGCTGGTAGTAGATATTCTCAGTCAAGTACGAGCAGACTTCTTCTTCGCTCAAGCCGAGACGCGGACCCCACTCACGGGAAATCTGACCGATGCTCGAGGCTTCGAGGCCGTGATCGCGCGACTGCTGAAAAGTGGCGATCAGATCTTGCACGTCGATAGCAGCGTCGCTTTGCGACGCGGACAGCCGAGAGCCTGCCCTGAGCTTGCCGAAGGGGAGGCTGTCCCCACACAATGCTTCCTGGCGGACGGCCCAGAAAGCGAAGACGAAAGGTTTGCCGGTGCGCCGAATCCACTCTTCGGCCAAATCCAGAGTGCGATAGCGAGAGCGATCGACCTGCAAAGCGGGATCGCCGATCAGCAAGCCGGCATCGTACGCGGCCAACATCTTATCGAGGTCTGGCTCCATGGGGGCGAAGGTTCGGCCAGAGCCCAACCACTTCTCGAATATGACTTTTGTGAGCGCGACCGACGTCATCGAGGAGGTATCCAGCGCAATGGAACGAACGTTCTCAATCGGGACACGGCTCACCAGGAGGATGGATCGAACTGCGCGGCGCGAGGCGATCGCAACATCCGGCAGTATCTCTAATCCGGAAATCTGTGAATAAGCGGCGGCGGGAATAATTCCAATATCGGCAGTACCGGCCTGGAGAGCGCGGGCGCAAGCCGAAGGCAAGGTGTAGGAAATATCGAAATCCCGCGCTGCGCCGCCGTGCTCAAAATCCCACATCAGGGGCGCGGTGTTCAGGTAGGAAATCGCCGAAATCCGCAGACGTCTCATTCCTGTTTTGATTCTAGCAGAGCAAATTCGACCTGGGCTGTGACTGCTTTCCTTGACAGTGTTTTCCGCGAATCGTTAGAGTCCGCCAGTCTCTTGGTGGCTTGGACAAAGGAGCAAACATGCCAGAAGCCGTGGCAGGGGCTGGAACGCACGTTCTGGAGTGGCTGGCGATTTCGCTCACGCCGGGACTTGGACCGACGAAGGCGCGCAAACTGGTGGAGCGTTTCGGAACCCCTGGAGGGGTAATGCAGGCATCGTTAACCGAACTGGAGGGAGCGGGCCTGCAGGCTGTTTCGGCACAATCGATCGCGACGGGAAAATCGGCAGAACTGGCGCGCGAAGAACTTGCGAAAGCGGCGAGCGGGGGTGCAACGGTGATCACATGCGAGGATCGTTGTTATCCCCCAAGGCTGAAGGAAATTTATGACCCGCCGCTCGCGCTGTATGTGCGCGGAGACATCGAGGTACTGCTTCGACCGGGAATTGCGATGGTCGGCACGCGGCACCCCACGCCATATGGTTCGGGAATGGCCGAGCGGCTGGCATGCGATCTGGCCGCACAGGGACTGGTGATTATCAGCGGCATGGCGCGCGGGGTCGACACCGCGAGCCATCGGGGGGCGATTTCGGCGAAAGGAAAGACGGTCGCGGTGTTTGGCACGGGCGTGGATGTCATTTATCCGAAAGAGAATTCGCGATTGTCCGAACAGATCCTGGGGTTGGGCGGGGCGTTCATTTCCGAATTTTCCCTGGGAACGTTCGCCGCGCCACAGAACTTCCCGATTCGTAATCGAATTCTGAGCGGCATGTCGGTGGGCGTGCTCGTGGTGGAAGCCGCGGAATATTCCGGAACGCGCATCACGGCGCGCTGCGCGCTGGAGCAAAATCGGGACGTATTCGCCGTACCGGGCAACGTTACGAACAAGAATTCGTGGGGGCCGAACACGTTGATTAAGCAGGGCGCGAAGCTGGTTGCCACGTGGGAAGACGTGTGGGAGGATTTGCCGCCGGAGGTGAAACTTGCGCTGACGCCCACGCCTGGGCCTGAATCCGAAGGGCAGACAACGTCATCTCTATTCCCGGACGATGGGCTTCCTCCTCACGAGAAAAAGATTCTTAAGCTGCTGAAAGCCGACGAACCTACGCATATCGATGAACTGGTAGAGCGGCTGGAAACAGAAATGTCTTCCTCGGAAATCTTTGCGGCATTGTTCGAGTTAGAACTGACTGGAAAAGTCAGGCAGATGCCGGGGAAGAATTTTGTGAAGAGCTTTTGAACGAAGCCGTCAGCTATCAGCTTTCGGCCCTCAGCCAGACGGCATCGGATAGGCAGATGCAAGATTTCAGAAATCTGAAGGTTTGGCAAAGATCGCACGTACTCACGCTTGAAGTTTATCGTTTAAGCAAGCTCTTTCCGAGAGAAGAAGTCTATGGCCTGACGAGCCAGATGCGGCGAGCAGCGGTCTCCGTTGGCGCGAACATTGCTGAAGGAAGTTGCCGCAACGGAGACTCAGATTTCGCGCGTTTCCTGCAGATGGCTATGGGTTCCGCAAGCGAGTTGGAGTACCACACGCTCCTAGCTTACGATTTGGAAATGTTGAAGCAAGCAGACTATGAGCGCTTGTCGACCAAAGCTCAGGAGGTGAAACGGATGCTTGCATCGCTCTTACGAAAGCTGAGAGCTGAAGGCTGACAGCCGAGAGCTTGTTTTCCGGTAACTTGTTGGTTTCTGCTCATTCGTGCTAGCTTCAAAACAAATTCTTAGGAAAAAGAGGTTGAGTTGCAAAAGAGTTTAGTCATTGTCGAGTCGCCGGCGAAGGCAAAAACCATCCAGAAATATCTGGGTAAGGGTTTTTCCGTCGAAGCCTCGCTCGGCCACGTAAAAGATCTTCCCAAGAGTACGCTTGGCGTCGACACCGACGACGAGTTCTCGACCGAGTACGTCGTCATCCCTGGAAAAGAAAAAGTTCTTACCAGGTTGAAGAAGCTGGCCGGCGGAATGGATGCGATCTATCTCGCGCCTGACCCGGACCGCGAAGGCGAAGCGATTGCTGCGCACCTAGCCGACGAATTGGATGAGAACGGCCACGCGAAAAAGAAAAAGAAAAAAGCGAAGAAAGAAGATGGCGAAGCGCCGCCGCGCATTCAGCGGGTGACGTTCAACGAAATCACCAAGCGCGCCGTACAGCAAGCATTCGAGCATCCACGGGCGATTGACCAGAATCTGGTGGACGCGCAACAAGCGAGGCGCGTGCTCGACCGGCTGGTGGGATATCAGGTTTCGCCATTGTTGTGGGATAAAGTTCGGCGCGGACTGTCGGCCGGGCGCGTGCAGACGGTTGCACTGCGTTTGATCGTCGAACGGGAACGCGAGATTAAGGCGTTCGAGAAAAAAGAGTATTGGACGATCGACGCTCACCTTGCCGCCAACAAACCTCCGGCCTTTGATGCCCGGTTCTTGGGCAAGGGCGAAGAGAAGATTGAAGTCAATAACGGCGAGGAAGCGGAAAAGATTCGCACGGCGCTGGAAACGGCGGACTGGATTGTTCGCTCGGTCGACAACAAAGAACGCCGACGCAACGCCGCACCTCCGTTTACGACCAGCAAATTGCAGCAGGATGCCTCGCGCAAACTGCGCTTCAGCGTGAAGCGCACCATGATGATCGCGCAACGTTTATATGAAGGCGTGGAACTGGGCGAAGAGGGCCTGGTCGGCCTGGTTACTTATATGCGTACCGATTCGACGCGAGTCGCGCCCGAGGCGATTACCGAAGTTCGGGAGTATGTGGGCGGGGAGTATGGCCCGCAATATCTGCCGGAAACGCCAAATACATATAAGGAGAAGAAGGAAGCGCAGGCGGCGCACGAGGCGATTCGTCCGACTTCGGCGATGCGGCATCCGGATCAGATCAAGCAGTATTTAAAAGAAGACGAATTCAAGGTTTACAAGCTCATCTGGCAGCGGTTTGTGGCGTCGCAGATCAATCCGGCGGTGTTCGATCAGACGACGGTCGATATTGACGCGAAGACGAAAAACGCAGACGCGTTCTGGTTCCGCGTGACAGGGTCGGTGTTGAAATTTGACGGATTCCTGCGCGTTTACGAAGAATCGAAGGAAGGTAAAGACGAAGAAGACGAGGAACTGAAACATAAGCTGCCCGCGCTGGAAGCGGGACAAAAACTCACGTTGAAAGAGTTGAAGCCGGAGCAGCATTTCACGGA
>JASICF010000098.1 GCA_030044775.1 Candidatus Sulfotelmatobacter sp.
AAGGTCAAGCTGTTGTCGAGCTGCACGCGTCTGTTGGCAACGTTGAGCGCGTCAACCGAAACTGCATATTTTTCCGCAAAGGTTTTTCCCAGGGCGATGTCGAACGTTGTATGTCCGGGCAAATAATTCCCCGGATACTGCAAACCCGGCAATCCGTTGGTGAATCCCGAACCGTAATAGACGTTCGCTGAAGCGTAGGTTTGCCAGGGAAGGCTCTTGTTGAACCCGAAGTTCAAAGTATTTCGCTGATCGTGATCGACCGGCTCATAGCCCGGAGGAATTGCCAAAGCACACGCAGCCGTCACAGGCGTTGGACAGATCAGCCCTCCGGTAATCGGCGAAGTCGCTCGCGCAATCTGGTTGGCATAGGCAAGATGGAATTGCCCATGACGCCAGGTATTAGGCGATCGCAGCGTGAGTTCCCATCCCTGTATCAGCGCTCCCTCCCACGTGATCGGCCAGAACAGGTTCGATTCTCCAATGTTGTTGTGGTCGAGCCAGTTTTTCGCTCGGGTCTGGTAATTATCGGCGCTGAGAATCCATCCGCGGTAGGGAATCGTCACGCCGAATTGCCACTCGATATCACGCTCGCCATGCAGAGGAGCGAAAGTGAAGTTCTGGCTGCTCGCCAGATCTAGCAACGCGCCAGTCGCCGTGACCAGCGGCGGCGCCTGATAGTAGTATCCGTAAAACCCGCGAAATACCCAATTCAAGTGCGGCACCTTCAACGCCACTCCAAACCGGGGATCAATCGCGCCCTCCGAAATCGAAGAATCGAATTCCGTTTGCCGTAGTCCAGCGATCAAGGTCAGCCACGATGTCGCCCTGAATTTGTCGTTGATAAAGAGCGCACTTACCCCTCCGTTCACGCCGATCGAAGAAGCCGGAAAGTTCTGACTGCCGTTGGTGAAAACATTGTCAAAGTAGTTGTACTGATGCTGGCCAAATCCATACACTCCCGCCTGCAAATCGTTGTTCCAGAAAGTCGCGTTGAAAGCCGCCTGCATGCCTCCGTAGTTGGCATTCTGATTTACCGTCGATATCACGGGAAAATCATTCGGCCCGCCTTTATAGTCTGCTCCGTTGTAGTGGTAGAACGGCGAAACCGTGAGCAGCGCGTTCGGATTGAAAGTGTGAACCCACGAGAATGTCACATACCCATCGGGCTCACGCTCTCCGTCGCGCAACCCGTAACTCGGATACACGCTGTTTCCGATTGACTTTGGATTTGGGTCGATCGGGATCTGGTAGTAATCCTGCCGCAGCGAGCCGACCACGCGAAATTGGTTCCTCGAGTCGGGGTTGAAAATGAGCGATGTGAACCCTCCATACCCGTTTTCCGCGTCGTGAACAACCTGCGCGATTGGCGTCTGCAACCCGTAATCGCTGCGATTGCCATTCAGGCTGGCGTAATAAGCAAACCTTGGAGTATGTCCTCCGCAGCTCATCTGATCGTTAGTCTGATAAAAATTTCCCCCACTGATCAGGAGATCGCATTCGCGATTCCGTTCGAAACCAGTGCGCGGAGCGATGTTGAAAATTCCATACGTGCGGTCGCCGTAGTCGGCATCGTAGCTGCCGCGCTGTACTTCGAGATAATCGATATCTTTCGGATCAATCTGTGGGCCAAGATTCGTCGCGATATTCGTGTTGGGAATCGGCACGCCGTCGATCAGCCACTCCACCTGGTGTCCTCCGCGCATGTGCAGCATGTCATGCGTAACGTAAGCCGCGGGCACGTAGTCCGTGATCATCTCCATGCCGTTGCTACGGTCCGCGCCCGGAGTTTCCTGAATGTCATTGCGGTCGAGCATGGTGGTCGGCGTTACAGTCTGTGTCGCCAGATCCACCGGAGTCTCCGTAACCGAAACGCTTTGCTTCAATCCGGCCACTGCCAGTTGGAAGTGGAGGACGGGATGCGTGTCCGACCCAACCACGATGTATTGCTGCACTTGCTGGAACCCGGATGCGGAAACCGACAGCGTGTAGTTTCCAATCGGCACCGAGGTGAATTCAAATTCGCCATTCGCATTCGAGTTCTGCGATTCCCCCCAATCCGAATTTCCCGCCTTCAACATGACCATCGCACCTTCCACCGGCCGGTGTTGCGGATCGTGAATCACGCCCCGGACCGATCCGAAAATCGCGGCGAACGCCGCACCTCGAAGAAGCAAAACCACAAGCAAACCGACAACCATCAGGTAGCCGCGGCGCCCGCTTGTGCCTGCTGCGAAAGCACCTGTACCAATCACGTGGATATCTCCTTGCGTTTTTGAGCTTCCGATGCGCAACGGGGGATCGAGCTCATTTGCAGGAAAGATCTCGCAGCACAGTGAGAAAGACTGCGGTCACTCAAATCCTGCTTCAAGCCCGACATGAGGCACTCTCCCGGAATCGTTCGGTGGAATCGGTCGAGTGGCTCTTGCGTTCAGGCGATAAGGAATTGCGGAGGTCCGCGTGGAGGGTAGGTAAGAGCAAGCTGCTCGCTCGCCAGCTTGGCTCGGTCTTCAACCATTAACAGCTCGGTTTGATTCGAAAAGCTTCCAGCAGCTTGCGGTTGGGGATGCGCCCATTGCGTCGTCGTCGCGGCGCTGCGGCCGCCGCGGCCGCAACAATCAGGGGCGCGAAACGAAGTCTTTGCGGGATCGAGGTTCTGTGCTTCGAGGTTCTCTGCCTGATGGCATGGACGCGCGCCGCGCCGGCAACAGGCGGGAGCCGTATTTTGTGCTGCCAGCAAGACTACTGGCCCAAACGTCCCTGCCAGCGCAAACAGCAACATCACTTGGGCAGTTCGGAGACGCATGTTTTGGGAAGAAGAACCCTGCGTTTGCCAGCATAGATCAAAACGACAACTCGCGGCAACTCGCTCGGTGGCGGTTTGAAGCGCTTAGCGCGGGAAAGGCGGAGTAAGATCGTTACCGCATCAGCACATAACGCCCGCCATCTGTGAAGGCGATAATGAGGTTTATTAAGACGAACATCAGATCGTAGTGCCAGCCGTACGTTTTTTCGCCCCAGAACCCCGTGTGCCACGCAAAAATCTTCTTCTCAATCGCCCCCAGCATAATCAGAATCAGGCCGAAGGCCGCGATCTGCGTCAGAACTCCTGCCGCCACTCCCAACCCTCCCGCCACTTCAGCCACGCCCAGAAAAATTGTAAACGCCTTCGACATGCCGATGCTCTTCGCCCGCTCTTCTGGATTTTTCAGATGGCTGTAGCCGCTGGTCAGGAAGACCAGGCCAACCATCAGCCGAAGCAGAAACAATCCGAGATCCGTAAGGCGCGAGAGATGAGGGAACATTGCGTTGGCGCTGACTCGAAACCTACTACGGTTGCGAAAGCGAAGCCAGATGGCGTCATCCCGAATGCCCCGCGCTTTTACCGGCGGGGCGAGGGACCTCAAACATTCCAGAACCTTGACCACAAAGGCTCGGTCGTACTCCGATAGCGGGTCCGAACACCCGTCGTCCTCCGGCCTACGCTTTGCCGTTCATCTTTGCCCACCACCAGCGCACGCCGACAAATAGAAACCGCCAGTCCTGAAAGAATTCCGGCGGCTTGCCTTCGAACGCGTGGCCGATAAATTGAAAGATCCATCCAACCACGAACAATCCCAAAGCATAAGGCCATAACCCATGCAGAAAAATACTGACTGCAAACATCAAAAGGGAAATCAGGATAATCGGAATGCCCAGCGTATGGCAGGCGCGGTTCACCCGATTCTGATGGCTG
>JASICF010000001.1 GCA_030044775.1 Candidatus Sulfotelmatobacter sp.
GCGCCGTTCAAGGCCATTTGCAAAACTTCCGCAAGATGCAGAGCGCGGCGATCTGATCCTTGCGCGACCTGCTCGCGGCAACTGAAACCATCGGCGATGATCAGCCAGTCGGCGGGAGCGCGGCGCACGGCGGGAAGAAGATCGAGTTCCCCAATGGCCTGAGATATCTCATATTTGTCGCGCTCGAAGCCGAACGAGCCCGCCATGCCGCAGCATCCCGGTGCCGGGGTAGTAAAGTCGATGCCGAGCCGGCGCAGGACGGATTCTTCGGCGGTCATCTTCATGAGGGATTTGTGATGGCAATGGCCGTGAAGAAGGGCGCGACGGTGGACTTGTGGGAGCAGAAAGTCCGGCGCGTATTTTTCAAGGAATTCCCTTAGCAGGAAACTCTGGCGAGAGAGAGCGTGGGCGCGTTCGTCATGCGGAAAAAGGTTAAGGAGTTCGTCGCGGAAAACGGCGACGCAACTGGGTTCGAGGCCGACGATTGGCACGCCAGCGGCGATTTCGGGAGAAAGTGTATCCAGGATTCGGACCAGGAGAGACTTGGCGCGATCGAGCATGCCGTGATCGTAAAGCGGGCGGCCGCAGCAGAGATTGGCTTTAGGAACGATGACGCGGAAGCCGCCAGCTTCGAGGACTTCGACGGCAGCTTGGGCAATGTGGGGCTGGAAATAGTTGGTGAAGGTGTCGGGCCAGAGAAGAACAGTGGAAATTGAGTGATCGAGTGATTGGGTGATTGAGTCATTGGAGTTCCCACCCTCCCGCAAAGAAGGGGAGGTGGGTGGGGCAACCGCGGAGCTTCGCTCCACCGGACAGCCGAGGGCGGCTGTCCCCACATTCTCTCTTCGGCTTCTACGATGAAACCACGAGCGGAAAGTTTCGGGAGCGATCGCGGGAATGGATCGCTCGGGCGGGATTCCCGCAATAAGCCTTGAAAGATCACGCAGGAGAGGAAGCTGTGTGGCGAGATTCGCCAGGCCGGGAGCGAGCGAGGCGGCGCGAGCGAAAAGATCGATGTTGCCGAAAAGATAAGCGCTCAGTGGGCGCGGGCGACCGTCGTAGTAGTGAGAAAGAAATTCGGATTTGTAAGTTGCGAGGTCGACGCCAACCGGGCAATCGCTTTTACATCCTTTGCAGGCCAGGCACAGATCAAGCGATTCTTTCACCTCGTCGCTGCGCCAGGCGTCGCGAATGATGGCGTCGTCGCGATGCGGGGATTGAGTCATTTCCCAGAGAAGGTGAGCGCGGCCGCGGGTGGAATGCTCTTCATCGCGGGTTGCGCGGTAGCTCGGGCACATCACTCCGCCTTCGTCGCGGCGGCACTTGCCGACACCGACGCAGCGCAGCGTAGCTTCGGAGAGACTGCCGTGATCGGCAGGAAACTTGAAATGCGTTTCGGACTGCCAGGGGGAATAATCGGGGCCGAGGCGAAGGTTCTCGTCGAGCTTATTGGGCCCCTTCCCAGACAAACCAATCAGCTTGCAGGGATTCATCTTCCCATGGGGATCCCAAATGGATTTGAATTCGCGGAAGGCCTGCATTAGTTCTGGACCGAACATTTTTGGAAGAAGCTCGCCACGAGCCTGGCCATCGCCGTGCTCGCCGGAAATCGAGCCGCCGTAACTGACGACGAGATCGGCAGCTTCTTCGATAAACTTGCGAAATTTGGCGATGCCGTTTTTCGATTGCAAATCGAAGTTGATGCGGGTGTGGACGCAGCCGTGGCCGAAGTGTCCGTAAAGGGAGCCTTTATAGCCGTAGGCCCCGAACATCTTGCGTAGATCGCGGAGATAACCGCCGAGTTTTTCGGGAGCGACGGCTGCATCTTCCCAACCTTCCCAGTTGATGGGCTCTCCGACAGCGTGCGAGGTTGCGCCGAGGGCAGATTCGCGGACCTCCCAGACACGCTTTTGTTTTGCCTTTTCCAGGTAAAGATTCATCTGCGGAGGGTTTGAAGTTCGCGCGAGCGATTCCATCAAATGACGAGCTCGAGATTCGGCCTCTGGCGCGGTCTGGCCGCCGAACTCAACCATGAGCCATCCAGCACCCTCGGGCAGGAGCGCGAGGCCTTCGGAGTTGATGCCTTTCTTGCGCGTGTAGTGGACGAGAAGATCGTCAAACCCTTCGAGGCCGATCGGCTGATGCCGCATGATTTCGGGCACGTGATCGGCGCACCGGTAAATGTCTGGGTATCCGAGGATTAGCAAGACCCGCTCGGGCGGGCTTTCGACCAGACGGCAGGTGGCTTCGAGAATTGTGACGCATGTTCCTTCGGAGCCTACGAGAGCACGGGCGACGTGGAAGCCGTTTTCTGGAAGAAGCCAGTTGAGGTTGTAGCCGGAGACGCGGCGGGGAATGTTTGGGAATTTCTGGCGGATGAGATCGGCGTAGCGGCCGGCGATTTGCTGGAGGGCGTTGCGGATTTCAGTGAGGCGATCAACAGAACCGCGTCCCGATGGGTCCGGGACGCCGGATAGCCGGGGGCGAATGTCCCTACGTGAGTCGATAAGATTTTCACCGACGCGCACGCGCTCGCCGTCGTAGGTGAGAACTTCGAGGGCTTCGATGTTGTCGTCGGTCTTGCCGGCCATCACAGAGTGAACACCACAGGAGTTGTTGCCGATCATGCCGCCAAGCGTGCAGCGGTCGTGCGTTGCCGGATCGGGAGCGAAGGTGAGGTGATATTTTTCGGCGGCGGCGCGAAGGCTGTCGAGGACGACTCCGGGCTGCACGCGGGCGATGCGGCGTGCAGGATCGATCTCGAGAATCTTTGACATGTACTTCGAAAAATCGAGGATGACGGCAACGTTGCAGCACTGTCCGGCGAGGGAAGTTCCGGCTCCGCGACAGAGAAGCGGCGCTCCGAATTCACGGCAGAGCGCAACGGTGGCAAGAACGTCGTCAGTGTCGCGCGGAAGAACCACGCCGATGGGAACCTGGCGGTAGTTGGAACCGTCGGTGGCGTAAAGGGCGCGGGCAGCGCGATCGAAGCGGACTTCACCGGAGATTTGCTTGCGGAGGGTTTCAGCAAGAGCGTGAGCGTCGGAGAAACCTGATTGGCGCTCGCGGCTTGCGCCGGGTTTCTGCAACTGCACGAGCGGGGACTCTGGCGTTGGCATGGTTGCTTACGTCGTAGCTTACACCGTCTGCTTAGCGGGAAAAGCAAGTTCCCGTTCGACTGCTTGGCTGCTCGAAGTCGCTCATGCAGGCTCTCGCTGCGGCTTCCGCACCGTTCGGGATGATATCGTTTAACCTAGCTCCAGGAACGGGTGGCGTAGTCGGCCATGGTCAAAGCCAGGAGAAGAAGCAGGAAAAAGAGCGCGGCGCCAACAACTACTTTGATGAGCCGCTCGCCGGCGTGCCAGACATGCATGAAGAAGAGCGCAACCAACGTCGCCTTCAGAGTGGCGATTACAAGAGCAACCACTGTGTTAAAGGGGCCAAGTTCGATGAACGCTACTTTGTAGGTAACAAAAGTAAAGATGAGCAGCGCTGCCCACACTGCAAAGTACATCTTCAACGGCGATTTGGCGGATGCGTGTCCAGTCATACAGTCGTCCTCACGGATGCCGGTCGATCAGGTAGAGCAGCGGGAACAGGTAAATCCAGATGATATCGACGAAGTGCCAATACAACCCGCCGATTTCGACGGGAGTGTGATACTCAGGCGTGAAGCGGCCTTTGCAAGCCATGACGAGCAGCCAAGCGAAGATTCCGAGGCCGACGATCATGTGAAGAGCGTGAATGCCGGTCATTACGAAGTAGAGCGAAAAAAAGATCTCGGCGTGCCGTGGGTTGGCATACTGCCCGGGATGGCCGGGGACGGGCACATGATCGAAGCTGAACGAAGCGCCGGGAACGTGATGCTCCTCGAACTTGTCGTAGTACTCCTTGCTCTTAATGCCAAGGAAGGCCACGCCAAAGAGCATGGTAACTACGAGCATGCCGATCAATAGAGAGCGGCGGGCGGTCTGCGCGGCCCAGACGGCGAGAACCACGGTCAAGCTGCTGCAGATGAGGACAGCAGTGTTGGTTGCTCCAAGCGTAGCGTCGATGGATTTGCTGGCAGCGCCAAAATCGCCGAAATACCAGTGACGATAGATCAGATAGGCGCAGAACATGCCGCCAAAGAACATCACTTCGGTGGCCAGAAAAACCCACATGCCGAGGCTCGCGGCGTCGCGCTGCTGGCCGGCATCGGCAAAGTGATGCAAGAGCTCGGGGTGATGCTCCTCCTCCTGATGAAGTCCCATAACTGTGCTGCTATCAGCCAACGGTGACCTCCTGCTTCTGCGGCGGGGCATCCAATTCGTCGTAATTGTAGGCTTCCCAGGTCACGACCGGCTCTTCGTCGAAGTTGAAAGTCGGAGGCGGAGAAGCGGTCTTCCATTCCAAGCCAGCCGCGTTCCAGGGATTATCGGACGCGGGCTTGCCATAGCGCATCGACCAGAGGAAATAAATCATCGGCAAGAGATAGCCGACTCCCAAAACGGTGGCTCCGGCGGTGGAAAGAACGTTCAGCACCTGGAACTCGGGCATGTGGCTGTAATCGTAGTAACGGCGCGGCATGCCCATATAGCCGAGAACAAATTGCGGAAA